>JAMOPC010000384.1 GCA_027064845.1 Desulfurococcales archaeon
TAGAAATAATCATGAAATGATAAGCAAAGCAATGACTCACATAAGGAATGGCGATGTTGAAGAATTTAAGAAAATGTTTAAGTCCGAATATGGTTCTTCGACTTGAAATTTTCCTATATTGTTTCTAACATGTGATAATTTGTAGATTTGAATAAATATTATTTCATTACATAAAATATATTGGTGTACAGTATTGGGATTCTTTTCAAGACTAAGAAAGAAAAAAGATCCTTTAGAACTTGTTAGAAATAAGGCACCTAATACAATATCGTTAACTAGCCCGGTTTTTAATAATGGTGAGAAAATACCTGTGAAATATACTTGTGACGGGCTAGATGTTTCGCCTCCTTTAAAAATATCTAATATACCGAGAAATGCTGTTGAACTCGTGCTCTTAATGTATGATATAGATGTGCCTATGAATATCTTTTATCATTGGTTATTATATGCAATGCCTCCTAAGTTAAATGAACTTCCAGAAGCAATACCCCAAGAAGAAGTAACAGATTACGGGGTTCAAGGCAGGAATGATTTTGGGAAAATAGGTTATAATGGCCCGTGTCCTCCGAGGGGAAGAAAAGAGCATAGATATTATTTTGTATTGTTAGCTTTGAAAGAAGAAAGCGGTTTAGGTCCAGCAGCTTCTCCTAAAGAAGTCTTGAGCAATATCATTGATAATGTAATAGCTTATGGGGTCTTAATGGGTACATATAGTAGAGAATGATTATTTTTGAATACTTAGACAGTTTTACTGCATATTTATTGTATATATTCTAGTACTTCCCATAAATCTGTTATACAAGTAGCATTATCTCCCGGTCTACACTTAGTTCTCCAGTCAAATAGTATTGTCTTGTACCCTGCCTTCATAGCTGGTAATACGTCGTATTTCAAACTATCTCCTATATGTATTATTCTATGAGGCTGTACATGGAGAGTCTCAGCAATCTCGACATAGAATCTAGGATCAGGTTTTATGAGTCCAAGCAATTGTGTGCTAAATATCTGGTTAAAGAAGTGTTTTACATCATTATATTTTATTATTTTTAGCGGTAGATCGTGGGCTCCAGTAGCAGTTGTAAGTATTATGTCATATCCGGTACCCGATAAGTATTCTAATAATTGCCTATGTCTTCTTGGAATAGTGAATCTCTTAGCGATCATGTCTATGAAGTACCAGTAGAGATGCTCGAGATCATCTGGATCTATATCAACACCTATTTCGTAAAAGAAGCGTAACAATAAGTATTTGTGCCAAAGTTCTCTTTCTAAAATATTCTTCCAGATCTTTTCTCTTATATCAATATATATTTTATGCGCATTTTCTATATGTGGTACTTCATAGCCTAGCTTTTCGGTCTCTTTAAGTAGTTTTTCGAATTGTTCTTTCATTATCTTTTCTGCATTGTGTTTCTCGCATGCTGGTTCCCAGAACAAGGTACAGCCCATATCAAAAATTATTACTTTAATCAGTCTGTCACTCATAAATGTCACCATTATCTAAGTATCAATATTGTTTGATCAAGTACTATTAATTAATAAAGGGGATAAAGTGATTTAATGATTTTGAACACAATTATTAAGCGGTGATAGGTACGCCTATCGACTGGGCAGAGGTTAGGAGAAAGAGAGAAGAATTCTGG
>JAMOPC010000385.1 GCA_027064845.1 Desulfurococcales archaeon
GATAAATAGTATTGGGCTTTTCGAAGAAAGATCAATGCTTGGTACGAATTTTTAACGAGTACTTTACTTGCTTCGTGTAAATACTTATATGCCTTGCTATAGTCTTGGGAGAGATAATCGTTCTCCCCTATAATTTGTTTATAAAATTCATATTTATCGTTCAATTCTTGGATTGATTGATTGATAAGCATAGGATCTATTCTGATATATTTCATATATCTGGGTGTTATTTCGGGATAAGTTATTCTTAGTAATGCTTCTAGCTTAGAATAGTTCGTGTTTGCTCGATTATCATTGATAAATACTTGAATAAATACAATACTAACAACTAGAGCCGATACGATTATTCCCGCTAATATTGTTTTGATTCGTTTGTTCATATCTGACACTTTATTATTTAATACTATCTTTTTCCTGTTATAGTATTGTTATGGAGACATATTATTATCTACTCTGATCCCTTACTTCATGTAATTGGATTGGGTTTATTATTTGCAAATGCTAATATATCCTTGGGGTGTATAGTTTGGCCGAGGCATCAAAACCAATTATTGCACGTATCTGGCATGGTAGAGTACGTAGTGATAAAGCAAAGGAGTATTACGAGTATTTGGTTAAACACATTATACCCGATATTGAAAGTATTAAGGGTAATCTTGGAGCAACAATTATGATGAAACCCGAGGGAGATGTTACACATATCATGGTCATTTCATATTGGGAAAGTATAGATGCTATAAAACAATTTGCTGGAGAAGATATTAGTAAAGCAAGATACTATGAGGAAGATAAAAAGTATTTACTGGAGTTTGAACCTAGTGTAGAGCATTATTATATTGTTTGGCACTCCTTAAGGATTAAGCTAAGGTATAAGCTTTAGAACATTCCTTTACTACTTATTTTTAACTACATTTTCCTGCCTCATAGATTATTTTTAAATAGTTTTCAAGATGCTTAGTTATTAAGAAGTTCTCTAAGACGTGTTTGTATCCATTCATACCTAGTTTTTCTCTTATCTCGGGGTGTTTTATTAGATAAATAGCTTTTTCAGCGGCTTCTTCAACAGTCTCAACAAGATATCCTGTAACATTATCTATTACTTGTAGCTTCAATCCACCCCTTGGTCTAGCTATGACTGGTTTTTTCTTCCACAATGCTTCAGTCACTGCTAGTCCGAACCCTTCTCTCTTAGATAGTTGTAGTACTACTGTAGCTGCTCTCTGGAAGGCATTTACTTCTAACGCTCCAACTCCTACTAGGTTTGTTAGGAAATGTATATCTTTATCCATGCCAGCATATCGGAGTGTTTTCTCATACATTACCCAGCCCTCAGGATCGTCTGTCGCCATACTAGCTATGAGAAGAAGCTGCACATCCGGTATTTTTTGCTTGACCAACCTATACACGTCTATTGCTCCTAAGGGATCTTTCCACGGATCGAACCGAGCTACTTGAATAAGTATAGGTTTCTCGGGGTCTACATCATATTTTCTAAGTATTTTCTCCACAAGAGAGTCTGGTAAGGGCTTATTCTTATCACTTAACGGATCTATTGATGGTGGCATAACGTATTTCTTAGGTGTAGGTGTTTCTGGATGTATGTATTCCTTTAAATGATATATTGATGCATCATATTCATCTA
>JAMOPC010000386.1 GCA_027064845.1 Desulfurococcales archaeon
AAAATTCGATGCCATAGCTGGTATTGAAACAGCAGGAATTGTTCATGCATCTTACCTGGGATGCTTACTAGATAAACCAATAATATATATTAGGAAGAAACCTAAAGAACATGGTACGAAGAAACTTATTGAAGGAATTATTCATGGTAAACAAGTACTACTAGTGGATGATGTAGCAACAACAGGTGGAAGCTTAGAACACGGCGTAAAAGCAATAATTAGTGAAGGGGGCTCAGTAAGACATGCATTAGTATTAATTGATAGACTTGAAGGGGCTTCTCAGCGCTTAAGAAAATATGGAGTAGAATTGTTATCTGTATTGAAAATAGATGAGATCATAGAGGTATTAAAACGTAACAATCTATTAAGCAATAAAGAATTAGAGCTCATAAAACAATACAGGGAAAAAGAAGCTAGAAAACCGATAGATTTTTAAATAAGGGGTACATGCATAGGTATTAGCGGGCACATGCCTTTCGCTTTTAGAGACGTTATAAGTATACTCGATTACTCTCGGGAAGACTTAGAACTATTGTTTAAAACAACTGATAAGATTAGAGAATTACTTGAGAAGAAGTCTTCTCTCAATTACTTGGATGGAAAGATTGCCGCTCTTCTATTCCTCGAACCCAGTACAAGGACTATGTATAGTTTTCAAACAGCAGTATATAGACTAGGTGGAAAAGCACTGGTTTTTACCAGTGAGCAAGCAACAAGTCTTGCTAAGGGAGAGAATTATGCCGATACGATTAGAATGTTTGATTCATATAGTGATGTTATAATAATTAGGTCAAAATATGAGGGAACAGCTAGATTTGCAGCTGAGATTGCTGAGAAACCAGTGATCAATGGAGGAGATGGTAGGCATGAACATCCAACACAAGCAATGATAGACTTATACACTATACGTTACTTCTTCGGAAGAATAGATGGTTTAACCATAGGTATTCTTGGCGACTTAAAATATGCTAGAACCATAGCTAGTTTATTGTATGGATTAACATTATATAACCCGAGGAAAATATACTTAATCTCTCCCGGAGTACTGCGTCTTAGAGAAGAAGTTCGGAAAAAAATACTGGAGAGAAACCTACCAATAACTGAGGTTAGTAGACTAGATGAGGTTATTGAGGAACTTGACGTACTATATGTTACAAGGATTCAGAAAGAAAGATATCCTGACCCCATAGAATATGAAAAAGTAAAAAATCTATACAAGATAACTCCGGAAACGCTGACAAAAGTCAAGGAAAACTTTAAGATACTTCACCCATTACCCAAAATCGACGAAATTGATCCAAGAATAGATAATACAAAATATGCTGGCTACTTCCAGCAAGCTAAACTAGGTGTTCCTCTTAGGATGGCACTACTACTTCTTGTACTTGGTCTTTGGAGGTGATACATATGGAGAAAACCCTTATAGTATCTAAGATTAAGAATGGAATAGTAATCGATCATATTCCAGCTGGTAAGGCTTTAAAAGTTCTTAAAGTGCTGGGCTTACGGGGTTCAGAAGGTTATAGAGTATCTCTGGTAATGAATGTTGAAAGCAAGAAACTTGGACGGAAAGATATCGTAAAAATAGAGAACAAATACTTGTCGAGACAAGAACTAAGCTTGGTTGCATTAATAGCCCC
>JAMOPC010000387.1 GCA_027064845.1 Desulfurococcales archaeon
GAGATGCTTTCAGTCTACCAACTATATAGTAAGTGAAATATACTCCTGGCCTCGCCCATGTAGGTGTAGATGTAACTATACCTTGTAGAAATGGAGAGATCATTATCACGACTAATACGAATAATAATAAATATACGTTATTACTATTTATCAGGAACACGCACCTCAATATTTAGTGATCCATTTTGATATTTGGATATGTTATATCTTATTTTAATCTTATGGTTTATAATAAATATGCATCAACAATACTATCTTCTTCATATCCCTCGACATTTTCACGGAGAACTATGTATCCATTAGATTTTGTTAAACTAGAAAGTATGCCACTACCCTTTAACATGTATGGCTCAGCTATAAGACCTTTGTCCTTATCTTCACGTATACTTACTCTAATGTATGTACGGTAACCGATAGTATTAGGGACTCTTCGTGTAAGTCTAGCTTTAACACTACATCTGGAAGGCGGGTTTAGTCCATGTAATAAGTATATTGTACGTAATACGATTGATTCTAGAGCAGCCCATGCAGCAACAGGAAAGCCCGACAACATGAATACAAGCTTATCATTTACCAGGGCTGAGCTTGTTGGCCTTCCTGGTCTCAGGGCTACTCCTCTAAATATCCATTTGCCATTATCCTCTATTACATCCCTTATAACGTCTTCTCCACTTACCCCAGTCCCACCAGTTGTTATAACTATGTGGTTCTCACTTAATGCTTTACTCAAGACCTCTGCTAATACATTATAGTTATCTGGGTATATTCCATAGTATTTGACAACTGTGAATGGAGCATGTTTTTCAAGATAGGTTTTTACGAGAATACTTGTAGAGTTATAGATCTTGCCGGGTCTAAGCTTATGTCCTGGTTCTACGAGTTCGTTCCCAGTGGTTATTAGTCCTATTCTTATTTTTTCATAAACTCTTATTTTCCTAATTCCCGTTGATGCAATTATTGCTAAGAATCTATCTGTTAGTAATGTGTTGCTTTTCACTAATAATTCGTTCTTCTTATAGTCTTCTCCTTTACGGGAAACATTTGCATACATTGGGACTGCTTTATATATTTCTACAAAGTCGTTGATTCTATGTGTGTCTTCATACATCACGACAGCATCAGCACCAGGTGGTAGTGGGGCTCCAGTAGTAATTTCTATTGCTTCGTTTTCTCCTACAGAGTATTTTCTGGGATCGTCGCCTGGGCTTATACTTCCCTTAACTCTTAGTATGGCTGGGTTTAGGGGAGATGCTCCTATTGTATCAATGCTTCTTACAGCATATCCGTCAACAGCTGATCTATCGTAGGCTGGGGCATCGTATAAGGCATATATATCCTCAGCTAATACATGGTTAAGAGCACCATATATATCAATGAGCTTTGTCGATAACTCTAGTCTTGCTTTCTTTAATACTAGTTTGACCGCTTCATCCACACTTATTAGTTTGCCCAAATATTTCGGCTTACCCATAGCTATTCATCTCTTTCTCAACAATTTTGTCTATCAAGGGTTTTTCACCATATACTTCTGCTGCAGTAGTTATTTTTACTTTGTATTTTTCAGCATATCTAAACACTTCCGAAACTAGTTTTCTCCACCTAGGATCTCTTAATAAGTGATGATCATATATTATGA
>JAMOPC010000388.1 GCA_027064845.1 Desulfurococcales archaeon
CTATACTACTTTTTACTTTATATTCTATACGAGCTCCCAGTAGACTTTTTACTTTTTACATTTTTTACTCCCCTACATGACAAAAAGGATCACGTATCTATATAGAGTTTTTACTAAAATAAAAAGTAAAAAGTAGAAAGTAAAAACTAAGTAGAAAACCATTTGTTGCCCAAAGAGGCAGGAAGTAAAAAGTAGTAAAAAGTCATTAGAGGACAGTTAACCACTTGTATAAGCTGTATTGAAAGTTTCAGAAACTTCCACATGGACCTAATAGAAATCTACTTGTATATTATAATATAATATAGGTGAAAGAAATGAAAGAAATGAAAGAAATGAAAGAAAAAGTTGTCCAATACCTTATTTATCATAATAGGAACTATGTGAAACTATTAATTATGGAATTTATGTGTTTATCCTTTGCCCTTGCCATGTTTTTATCGGTCCTAATAATTGGTGCGTTTACAGAAGTGCCGACCGTGCCGAGGTTTATTGTTATAAGTATTGGTTGGGCCTCATTAATTCTAAGTGTATGGGCAAGTTCTAAGAGAAAGTATATGGTAAAAAAAGAAATCGAAAAGAGGGAACAACATGGAAGATTACCCGAGCCTCGTTAAGACTTGGTCCTCATTAGTAAAAATCGTGGTGATTGCTCCATATATTTTGCTAGTAATTACCAGTGTGTGGACCATTATACATTGTATAATGACTACAACATTAATTAATAAGGCTTCGCCAATTGTTGGGTGCCTATGGATAGTTCCTAGTGAAAAAATTAACTTATACGGTAACTTAAGCGTAGTTGGAGAACTTAGCAATGTAACTTGTAAAAATTACTTATTAGGAACAACTTTGTATATACCAATAGTAACGGCCCTAATTTTACCATTAATACTCTTCATAGTTACGGATATAATTTTGCGAATGGATCGCACACTTAACAACACTAATGACTTAGTAAGGGAAGCCTATTCAGTTATTAAAATGATTGATAAAGATTACCATAATAAGAACTATGTTAAGAAAGTTTATAAAGCCATTATAATTAAACTATACAAACTATTAGCTCTATTTGCGGGGTTCATACTTTTATTTACCATGGCCATGACTATAGTAGGAACATATTCTCACTATTATACGGTAATTTATAAAACAATACTATATGGTAATCATAATGAGTATGCGGACAGGCTACTTAGTTTCAGCAACTATATAATGACCCTAGTCAATAACAATACCGCGTATTGGGTCCAATTATCGACCACATTCCTTGTCTTCTATGTATTTATAGTCTTGGTTATGGAGTTATATATTATGAGGTCGGTAAAGAAAAAAGATAAACAATAAAACTATTTTTTACCATAAACTATTTTCTTATGGATTTGTTGTGCAATCAGTTCCTGGGTATAGTATTCAACAAGTTCTGGCTTGCTATGCTTAGTTAATTTAGCTATAACTTGAGGCGGTAAATGGTGCTTAATGCCTAGATATGTTATAAACGCATATCTTAGGCTATGAGTATTGACGCCTAGGTCTCTTCTACAGGTCCTCATTATGGCATTTATGTGTACCTTTATATTGATTGGCTCAATGTTTTCTGGTATATAGATTTTCCGGTACTCTGGTTGCCTCTTTTTCCTAACCCTTATGTCTAGTTCTTTTCTCTCAGGATCCCTGACCCACTGATAATAGGCATCGTAGGCCTCAGATATTCTGGCGCCATTGACCAATTGTATTAATAAAATCTGGTACTCGACTTTCTTTTTTAGGTTCTTTTCTTCTTTGACCAGTTTTTCGATTTTGCGACGCATTTTCTCGTAATCAACATAGACTAGGCGAGTCATTTTTTCACCTAAGTATTTTTTGTCCTCTAGGCACTTAAGTGTTACTAAACTTCTTTTGCCAATGAAATATAATAACATAGTTGGCAAAGAACAAGTGTTAGAAAATAGACAAACTCTAACACTTTGCCAAGGAATGAATAAAAAAGAGGGTCAATGTTGTGCAAAAATACTAATTTCTCTAGGGGCTTTCTGTATCATTAGGTCAGACAATACTATTGCCGAAGCAATGGCAACCCTCTTTATCCAGTCCAGTAGGCTATCTTCTTTACGTTTCTCGACGGCAGTCATGTACCAACTAATAATGTCGGAGTCCTTGTTGCCCTTGAATGGTGGTAAAGAATAGCCTAGTGTATTGTAGTATTCTATTTCTTTCTTGACCTTTACATGTATGCCATAAGGTAGTGGTTCTCTTAATAGAAGGCTATGTACGATTGATGGTAGGACCGTGGCTTTTGATATTTTATTGTATAGGGGTGTATCTGGGTCAAGTAATGGTAAAATATAGTTGTTGATGATTTCTTTTTCCATTTCTTTCTTTTTAAGTGTTTTAGTGATGGTCTCAATTGTTTCCATGGCTCTATAACCTCACGTTAATATAGTCTATTATGCGTTCTAGGTCAAGATTTATTGCCCAATACTTTAGCTCCGGCAATATATCGTAGACCTTATCATAGGCCGACTCTATGAATTCCTCCAAGTCTTTTTCTTTGTACTTGATCCCGTAATAGTCTAGGAATATCCTTACTATGTGTTTTCTTGGGAAAACATTGTATAATATGTCCGTATTTAGGGTAATCTTAACTGTAAACGGTGGATGTGTTTCTCCAATAAATATTACTGGCACTTTTGCTCGGCGGTAAATGATTTTTTGGACATCTTCATGTATTGTCTCAGTATCAACTACTAGTACAGCATTACTTGTTTCGGCTGTATATATGGCCTCGTCAAATTGTCTATCGTCAACCAACAATACAACTGATTTACCCAAATATACTAGGTATTGTACAACTAGTGCCTCTGCCAAAGGTGTGGGAAGGGCCACATATAATCGGGTCTTTGGTGACTTTAGGCTCTCTGGTAATATGTATTCTTTTAACTTATTATAGTCCCAGCCAGTATATATGTGCCAAGGCACTGGTTTAATATATCCTCCACCAGTTGTTTCTTCTAGGTCGGGTTCTTTTCCTTCTAGTAGGTCCATTATTACGTCTTTGACGTCTGCCATGTTTATTCCTAGGTTGGTCAATTTCTTGGCGTATTCTTCTGTTTTTTCTGCGCCAATCTTTTTATCTACACCATACTTTATCATCAAAGTATATATGGCCTCATAATTGGGTAGAGGCACAAATATTGGTTTTCTTCCAAGCCTGCCGGACCTAATTAGTGCTGGGTCCAAGACTTCTGGGCTAACATTTGTAGTAACAATTGCTAATATTCGTCTCTTATTTATTTTCCACCTAGGCAGTCTATCCAACAATAATTGTAGCATGCTAGAACTAACTATAGCCTCGGCACCACCTCTTCCTGCCAATGATTTTCTCTTCATTAGTAACCATTCTGCGTCGTCTAGTTTGACAATGCTTGGTTCGTTTCTTTCGGCTTCTTCTAGTTTCTGTTTCAACATTTTCTCGGACTCACCAATGTATGGGCTTAGTACGGAAGAACTTATTATTGAAACCAAGTGTAGCCCAAGATAATTAGCAATTGTTTCTATCACACTTGTTTTCCCTACACCAGGTGGCCCATATAATAGGGCTCCAGGCTCTTTTGGTGGCTGGTCATGTAATAGTGGCCTAATGTATCGGCTCTCAATTTTTTCCCAAGTCTTTTTCGGATATATTAGGTAATCTACGAAGTTTTTATAGTCTAGTTTGAGGACAATGTTTTCTTTTAGTTCTTCCTTAGTAATATCACAACGAGTAGATATTGAGATATTGGTTGATTTAGAAATTATACATGGCCTAGGTCTGGCATATACTATCCTACATGTTTCCCATGTAGTCCCTATCCTATCTATTCGGAGACCAACTGGGAGTTTTTTTGGTTTCTCGTAACATGCCAGACGCACACTTCTGCATATCAACATATCTAACTCACCTCAGATAGCCTAAATCACGAAAAGTGGCTTTGGCAGAAACAAGGATCAAATTAGCAACTATTGGCTCTATATCTTTCCTTATTTCACTGGGTTCCTTTACTGCGAAATCAGTTAGTATTTTTTCTTTGTGTTCGTATAGGTGGTCAGAAAGTGTTCTCCAAATATCTAGTGTTTTAAATTTTGGAACAGGTACTTTTTCGCCAAAGAGTTCTTTAAAGTACTTTTTTAAGTGCGAAATAAATATTTCCTTTACTAAGTCGTCCTTGACTATCAAGGATAATATTTCTTCTTCCAGCATTTTTGCCAAACTAATCATGGCCTCGTTGTATGGTATACGGTTCTTTATGGCATTAGATACATAGGTCAATATTAATGTCTCAATATATGTAGAGCCACGCACTATTTCGGGTTCCCTGATTTGTAGCCTACGCATCAAATATATTTCACCTTCCTCATTAGGTTACATACATAGACTAGGCGAATTTTGTGTCCTTCATCAACAATATCTAAAAAGTCTACGTGTGCCTCTTTCCATATACCCTCCTTAGTGGTCGGTATACTATCTACTTTTTTACCATCAAATAAGATTATTCGGTCAACTTCTTTTTCTTCAACTTCACCAGTATTGGGATCAAAACCCGTTATTTGGTATAGTTTTTGAAAAATACTTGCCCTAGGCACGGTTGGTACATCAAGTTTACTCTTATATATTTTAAATGGCTTCAATACTCGAGCCCGGTCAAGGAAAGTCTTAGTTAGTTCTCCATATATTAATACGGCTCTGGGGTAGTACTTCATACTTTCCAATGCATACATGGCAGAATCTAGGAAAGTATCATACTTCATTGGTGGAAACAGTTCTAGTTCGTACAATCTCTTTGTTGCATAAAGTACCAAATACCGACCCTTGCTGGTTTTTACGCGTACCCAGAAACCTCCTCTCCATCCTTTTTTGCCTATAAATGTTTTCTTCAAATATTTCCACTCTATACCATGCGGGTTGCCTTTGAATAGATAAAAAACAGTGTGAAAAGCGAGAGGAATATAGGGCATGTTCTTGTAATTTATTAGGTCTCCTTTCTGTTTCCCCTTTGGCAAAATCATTGGCTTCACCCCATTACTTTGGTTATTATTACAAATACTAGACCAAATATTCCGCCAATTATTAACAACATCATTAGCCAATTAATCCACTTAGAGCTGCCAGCAATGCCCCACCTTTGTCTTAGGTACTGCATAAACTTGTTTACACTTAATAGACTATCTTTGAGACCATCAATTGATGCCAATGATAATGAAGTTATAAAGTTTGCAATGGCTTTCATTACTTCTGGCGTCTTTATTGATAATCCTATTTTGAGTTCTGGATTAACTTTTATGGTGCCCATTGTTTTTTCCTGATATTTGAGTAAGGTCTTTACAACTGCTAAAGTACTCTTAGTTACTGGTTCGCTTTCTTTACCGGTACTGCCTTCTTTGTTAATTATGAGTGATGCTAACCCGATTTTTGCCAGTGATGATGGACTCACTGCGAATCCATGAGTTCTTTTACCAATAACAAATATTGCTGGCTTCCCAAACATTCTTGCAGGAATGGTTGGCACGTCCGTTGGTTTAATAACTAGTATGGGATTATATGGGTCCCGGCTAAAGTAGACCTGGCGACCCAATGAATAGAGACCAACAATATCTATGATTTCTCTATCAATATCATATACTATACCTATCAGTTCTCCTCCAAGTCTTCTAATAACTGGATTCTTTTTAACCATCAACATACCATAAAATAGTCCAATCAATAGTCCACCACCAAAGGCTACACCAACTATTACCCAGGTTATCCAATCAAATTGCGGGAACCTTAGGAGTGGGAAATTAGCAAGTATTATTGGTATATTCATATCTATCACCCCCTAACTTGTTCATAACCAGCTATTACCATATTTGCCAATGGTGGTCTTTGGTCGCTAGGCGCATTTATTGCTAGGATGTTTAGTACCCTTTCTTCGATTATCAGTATTGCCAAGTGTATCATAAAGACTAGTTTAAAGAATTCTTCAAACTTGTTTAACAAGATGTTTATTTGTTTTTCATCCCGGCTGCTAAGTGCAATATCTATTTGCTGATTAAGTTCTCCGACGGCCTCTCGTAGTAATAGTTCTGCATTCTCTATTGCAGTTAGTATTTTCTTTTTATAGGCCAATTCACCAGTGTTTGGAGGTACAATTACTGATAAGAATTCGGTATTCATTAACATTAGCTTATTTACTAAATCATCTAGTTCCTGTAATACTTCCTGTAATTTACCAAATATTGAGCCTTTCTCGTATTCGGTCCTAGAATATATTGCTTCGCGGAGCTTTAGTAGGTACTTATTCACGGTATCTTGGTCAATAGCTATTATAGTCTTTTTTATTCTTACTTGTGGAATATTTTGTGTTTGAGGTACTGGTGCCGAAATGATCCCACCCAAGAAAAATAAACATCAAAAAAACTATATAAATTATATTTAAGTCTTATCTTTTATAAGAATACATTATCACCAACACTAGGACAAAAAATATAATTAGCACCAGCCACGGTGTATAACTAAGTATGGCTTCATAGAAATACTTTGGCGGCCTTGGTCTATCAACTAATCTCCAATAATACTTTCCTGGCCATAGTTGGAACTCCTTGTATGGATACACTATGTCTGAACCATCGCTCCCATCGTTTACAAGGAAAGCGGACCAAGTACTATTATGGATAGCAATACATGTGTTATTATAGACTCTAACAATTATCTTGCCACCAGAAACATATATGTTATAAATTCTTGGTTCCTCCCCCTCTTTAGTTGGCATTTCTACAATGGTTGTTTCATCTGGTCCAGGATCCTCTAGTATTAGTAAATTAGCATCTGGTCCAGAAGAATCTATTTGTGCCGTTATACTTTTGGTGTCCTTAATAAAGGTATCAGCTATATTGCTAATTAACATTACACCAAAGGCAATTATTAGTATAGCCAGCAAAGCATATATTAGCCTCAACCCCAGACACCATAATAACTTGTTCTCTCTCTATATGCCTTATAGAATGCTATAAACAATATTATAAAAATTGATATAACCGATATAGTAAAAGCAAACTTTAATGGATCCGTATAGTCGTATACCTCAATATCTCTTTTAATAGAGAACGATAACACTCTCAAAAACAAGTCAGTACTACTAATGAATAAATCCAGTGTCCATGCCAATATGATTAACAATATGATAATTGCTATTGCAAATAGTAGCATTCGCATATCTTTTCCCCAAATAGTATTTATTTATAAAAATATTTATAGAATCTATGTTTGCCAATACTGAGTATAGTAATTTCTCCACTTAACATAGAATGCCAACAATATTATATCTATAACAAATAAGACCGTGATAGCGATTGGATTGGTTAGGATCTTTTTGAGATAATTATAGAATAGATAAGTTGCATCATATATTTTTACCAATAACGGATCT
Organism: Desulfurococcales archaeon; assembly: GCA_027064845.1. GTDB lineage: Archaea > Thermoproteota > Thermoprotei_A > Sulfolobales > Desulfurococcaceae > JAGHDU01. The sequence continues at coordinate 7,443 of JAMOPC010000388.1, forward strand.
TCTGGCCTAGGTGGCAAATTTACATCTAATAAATTAATGAAGTTAATAAACAGAGTCAATATAAATGAAAAGAATATCCAAAACATTATCACGTTACCAACAATAGTGGCAATTGTTGGTCTAAGACTCATTCGCCTTCACCCCGCCCCCATTTGAGTAAGTAGTGGTATGCATATACATAGACCGATAACTGCAATATTATTCCCAATAATGTCGATCCAAAAACTATGCCCAAGTTATTGGTATAACTGGCTATCTTATATAGTAAAATTGGTATACCAGCAACTACTCCTACAAAGAAGTTAAAGAAAGTTAACCCAACATGCCAACCTATAACTAGGACATCTAGGGCTCCCCTTGTTCTGAGTTTTTCACTAAGCTCCAACAATGATTGACTATCAATAGGTAAAGTATATAGAATGTCGGGGGGAGGTATACTGTATGCTAAGAATTCTACTAATAATATATTTGACAATATAAAGTAAACTATTAAAAACTTCAATACCTTCTTACCGAGCGATGCAAACATTTTTGTTCCCCTTTATTCATTGTCTGGGCTAGATTATTAATTCTTCATATTGATAAGGCATATTCTCTAAAAGGTCCCATGGCAACCCATAATAACCGTATGAACCTGGGAAGAGCCACATAAACGGCATAAACATGGTTACTGGTAATTCTGGTTTAGTCTTTAATATATTCTGAGCTGTGGCTTGTGATACAGTTAATGGCACTTCTTTAGTTACCACCGATTCCTTAACCACTGTTTTTTCGTCACCACTACTCTTGTTAATAGAAGACTCTTCTTCTTCGCCCCCAGTTATTGGTTTTTCTTCTAGGCTCTCTTCTATTCTTTTCTCTAAGCGAATATTCTTGTTGATAGATTCTTTTTCAGTTCCTTTAGAGCTGGGTTTATTATACACTATGTTCCTAACTATATTATTTAGGTTAGGAACTTTTATGGCTGGAAGGGCTAAGTTTTCAATGTTTGGCTTTATTATTTCAACATTTACTGGTACCTTTTTGAGTATTTCAACAATATTTGGCGAAAACTCTACAACATAGTTGCCCTGCAGGTTCTCTATATTACCAAGAACATTTTTCAATGACTCATAAGGCACTTTTAGTCTTACAACTTGTTCTAAATTACTAGAACCCATAACCAGTCCAGTCTCGGTTTTGGGCACAGTAGTTGTTACACTGGCTTGTTCACTAGCTCTTGGTAGTTTTATTTGTTCTTTACCCCTAATTTTAGTTACTAGGTTCTTCAACTTTATTCCAATCTTTGTCCTTAGCGGTACCTTTATTTCTAGAGGTTGTTTCTTATATAGTGCTA
>JAMOPC010000389.1 GCA_027064845.1 Desulfurococcales archaeon
GAGATAGACAAGATGAGGGAAGAAGATAGAAGCGCTATTCACGAAGCATTAGAACAGCAAAGTTTTCATAAAGATTTCGAGTTAATACTTGCAAATGGAGAAAAGATTAGGATCGGTGAATACGTTGATTCATTAATGAAAAAACACAAAAACCTAGTCATTAAAGGCTTAGATACAGAAATATTACCAGTAGAAGACTTATTCTTACAAACACTAGATCCATTGACGGGCGAAGTTATAGTAACAAGAGCTGATAGAATCAGTAGGCATAAAGCACCTGATAAATTCATTAAGATACAATATAGTAATGGAAGAACACTCCTTGTCACACCTGAGCACCCAATACCTATTATCAAGAAAGGAAGGATAGAGTTTGTAAGAGCAGACAAGATTTCTAAAGGAGTACTTGTTCCTGGCGTAATTAAGTATAGTTTATTCAGAGAACCTAGAGAAAATGAGATAATAAATCATATCTTGAAGAAAATCGTCTTTGAGAAAAACGAACTACCATATATTGTAGCCGAGAACTATGATGAAGCTAAGGATCTCCAAGACGAACTCTTAGAGATGAATATACTAACATTCATAGTTGCGAAGAATGGTGTTTATAGAATCTATCCAGCAGGTCCTCGCTCACTGAGAGAGCTCTTATTCAAGTTAGAGAATAAAGGCATTGAAATAGAAATAGATGAAACCTTCCTATCAGAAGTGCTTGAAGCCCATAAATATCCAGAGACCTGGTATGAAATACTCTATTCCCTAGGCATAGGTGTTTTCCCATTAGAAGCTGGTGCGAAGGAATTAAACATTGTGATTGGTTGTATTAATAGGGTTGAAGCCGAGTTAAGAGCATTATCATCAATACTTGATCAAGGCGGCTTCTCTGCAGATCTAGTTTATTTATCTCGTAAGAAAGAATTATTGGTGAAAATAAGGGATTCTCTCTTAGAGCTTAGAAACCGGGTAAAAGAACTAGAGGATGTTCTAGGGAAAGATATCGCGGTCCACATAGTAACAAATGTCGAGGAAACTATTAATTATGATTCAGAATGGGTATATGATATAACTGTTGAGCCAACACACTTATTTGTATCAAATGGGCTCATTCTACACAATACGGTGAGTATTGCTAAAGCAGGTATTGTGGCAAGACTAAATGCTCGTGCTTCAGTGCTTGCAGCAGGTAATCCAAAGTTCGGGAGATATGATCATACACTTCCAGTAAGTAAGAACATTGATTTACCGCCACCGATTCTATCCAGGTTTGATCTCATATTTATAGTAGAAGATCTCCCCAATGTGGAGAAGGATACACGATTAGCAACACACATACTAAATATTCACACTGATATAGACCAAGCCCGTCCTCTGATCGATACGAGCTTGTTAAAGAAATACATAAGTTATGCTAGGAGATATATTAAGCCAAAACTAACAGAAGACGCTAAGAAGCTCTTACTAGATTTCTATGTCAGCATGAGAATGTCTGGTGTTAAGAATAGTGAAACAAGCGATAAGCCACCAGCAATAGCTATTACGCCTAGACAGCTAGAAGCGCTGATTAGGTTATCAGAAGCCCATGCTAAAATGGCTCTAAAAACCAAAGCAACTATTGAAGATGCTGAGGAAGCAATAAGACTTATGTATAGCACTCTTAGAAAGGTAGGCTACGATGTGAAATCAGAAACAATAGACATAGACCTTATAGAACTAGGTACTCCTAGGAGCAAACAGATCCAGATGAAGGAGTTCACAAGGTTTATCGAGAACATATTGTCTGAGAAAGGCGAGGTAACAATACAAGAACTGTTCAAGCTAGCAAAAGAAAAAGGATTTGATAAAGACTTTGTAATAGAAATGATCAGGAAGCTTAAGAAGGATGGAGTAATATATGAGCCACGCAGTGGAACTATAGCGAAAATATGATTCAGAGGGGCGAAAGAATATAATTACTCGTCATCGCATAGATAGCTCTGGGCTGGAACGCTTCATCACACGATAAAAATTAATAAGACCTAGAACCTCATAAAGCTTAAGGAGCGACTAATTCAATGGTGAAGGAGATGGCGGAGGAAGCACCACAATACGTTGTTAGAGTTGGTGAAAAAGAAATAATTATTGATGAAAAAACCCTCGAAATAATACGAGAATACCTGCATAGACCTATGAGCTTAGACGAATTAGCTGAAAAACTAGGTTTAGAAAGTTGGGAAGAAGCATACGAATTTATAAAAAAGGTGCCAGCTTGGATTATTTGGACACCACCAGCACTATGGAAATATAGAGCAGGCTGGATCAAACGTAGAGAAGGAACAAGGGAATAAACTAGAAACAACAATACATCCATTCTTTATATCTGATCCTATATTAGCATAGTTAGTGGTATAATCACTCATGCGGTAACAGCTTTTTCTAATATATCTAATATGTTTCTCTTCTTCAAGTAATATATTCTGAACTTACCAACTGACTTGGCTCCAACGATTCCTGAATCTTTCAATATACTTAGATGATGAGATGCCAAGGTTTGATCTATTCCTAGGATTGATGTTATTAAACATACAGGCATTTCGATTTGGTTTAACAAGTAAATTATCCTAAGCCTTATAGGATTACTCATAGCCTTCAAAATAGTGACAAGCTCATCTACGATCTTATCAGGTATACTTATTTCCTTAGATAATTTCTCCTTATACATATTGAGCAATTCATCTCTACACGATTTTTTTAATTCATTAATATATTCTTCAAGAGTTTTCATGGTGGATTCAGCTCATAATTAGTGGTTCCTACCCAATATAAGAAAATATGTATTGATATAAAATTAAATTAGCGAAAGACAAGATGGGGCCGCCGGGATTTGAACCCGGGATCACCGGCGCTCTGTGACACCAGGCCCGGCTAGGCGGGGTGTCCCCCCAGGCCGGCATCCTAGCCAGGCTAGACTACGGCCCCTCATAATCTTCAAAGTATAGTTAAAGTTTTTTGGGATTTTAATAGTTTTGATACTACATACTATTAGTTTCGCCCACCCCTCTCCCACTTTTAAATGAAGAAACCGGTAATACTCAATGACAAGTTTAAATCAATCGGTATTACCAAGGAACAGTTATATGTAAAGATTTAATCAAGCGTTGTAGGTATTACGAGCCATGAACTATAAGTATAAATCATGCATTTTAAAATAAGTGGTGAAAAAATGCCCGTAAAATATGTTTGCAGGAATTGTGGATTCGTTCTTTGGGAATTTAGAGAGGTTGGACAAGACTATTATGGTGTACCAACACCTGAAGAAGTCATACGGGTATATGGAGGTATATGTCCTAGGTGTAAAAGTGATTTAAGAATGCCATCTTTAAATGATATTTCTATCAAGATCATGAGGACTAGGCTCACAATTAGTGATATAGAGTCAAGATTCGAGCTTAGAAGCACAAGCATTCTATCTGGACACCTAGAACATGGAAAGTTTATGGCAGCCCAAGAAGCTTAATAAGTCTTATGAGTTTTTGTATTGAATAAGTTTTTCTATAAGCTCTTAGAACTCGTCTAGTTTTTTCGAGAAACTCTTCATTAATATTCTCGAATAATACGTTTCTTAACGGATACCGATAAAGAATAAATGATGTAAATGAAGTCACGTTTTTTGGAGATAAGCTGAATCGACTGCTTTCCCAATCAATTATTTTCACGTACATTGTATCAGTTGTGTTATCTCTGCAAACATATAAATGTTCGTATGGACGATTAAGTTCGCCATGATCTATACCAAGTTTGTCAATCAAATAAAGTCTTATTAGAATTCTTCTCAAAACATGTTTTGCAGTTTTTATTGAATAATTATTCTTTTTCTCTATTAGGGAGGTAATATAATGTTCTATGCTCAAGCATTTGTATGGATCTATGTACTCCATGAATATGAAGTCTTTGCTCCATTGATAAATATTGGGAGTAATGAGAGTCTTATCCAAGTAGTCTAGAATTATGCCTTCGTGTTCTAAACTCTTCCTTCTACTATCTATTCTCCTTACCTTTAACACGCCGAGTCCATAGTATTTATGATAACCAAGTACTATTATTGAGGAGTAGCCTTTTCCAAGTATTCTGTAATTCAATATTCTTTTTCCATATTCTATGAGGTATTGATAATGGTTTTTGATCAAGAAGTTTAATCTATACTTTAATTCCTTACATTCTGTTCTAGGATAACATAGAACAAATTCTATGAATTCATCTATTTTGTCCTTGTCTATTCTATGCAGTATTCCATCCAGTGTGGTCTTTTCAGTATGAATCCTTTGATCCATTCATATAGTCCCCTTATACTCCTGAGATTATTTATTTCTTCATGTGTTATTCTCTTAACTATTGGTTTTTTGTTCTTAAAGTGGGGTGTTACTAGGTATTCCCATGCCCTATCTATTAATAGCTTGATTGCATCAATGTATTTCCTTTGACTTAATGAAACTAGTTTTCCTTCTTCATTAATCCATGGCCCGGAACTCTGTCTTAGTAGATGTGTTTTTATGAAGTTTAGTGTTCTTTTTCCAGTCCAGTATTCTGGTCCAACATATTCGCGTGGATAGTTTTTGGTGCATTGATCTAGTTCATATGCTATGTATGCATGTTTTTCCTCATCTGTATAAACAGAGAAATGTATTACTCTGAAATCATTGTTCCTAAGTACTTTTGCTCCCCTATCCCCGATTCTCTGGAGTTCTCCCCATACTATTTCTGGGGATAATTTCTCATCTATCGGTATTTCTAATAATAGTATACACCTATTATCAAGAGCTATCGTTATTTTTTCCTCATTGTTTTCTTGGATTGGGAAAAAGTAATTCTCGGAAGGATTATTAAGGTAGCATCTTGAAGCTATGACAAAAGTTGCTAAGCTTTTTAGAGAAACTGCGGCTGTAACGTTTCTTAAGGGGTCAACGGGGTCTGGCATATATATTACGCTTTCGGGGTATTTCCTCACTAACTTGTTTCTTATCTTTTTAAATAGAGCATCTGATTCCAATGTATTGATAAATACTGGATGCTTCCACTTCTCAGCTTCTAACAAGAGTTTTCTAAATGAACCATATTTTATTATTAAAAGTTCTACAGCATATCCAGAGAATCCTCTTGTTTTTTGTTCTGCACCATAGACTCCTATGGATTTCATGAATTGTTTCAAGAGTCTTACCTGATCCCTTAAGTAACTGTTTAATTTATTATTCAAGTATTTTGTGTGAAAAGGAGTTCTATCAACAGCTGTCTTGATCTCAGATGACTTCTCGAGTTTATATGCTGGTACTAAGTCTACTTGGAAGTCATTAACTCTTACTCTTACATAAGGGTGTTCGGCGTACTTGGTTTCGTAGTCTCCGATGATTTTAGCTGCTTCAAGTAATAAGTTGAAGCCTCTCGTCTTTAGTTCTTCTATCTCCCAGTTCTTTGGAAACAGAACAAATATGTCAAGGTCATGGTCTCCACTCAGCCATGTGTCGTGGGCCACGCTTCCTTGAAGAGTTATTTCTGCTTCTATCTTATTCTTTTCCAGGATTGATTCAATTACTTCTTTTATTTTATTAAATACTTTCTTCACTTCTCTGTATTCTTCTGGCTTAGGTTTTATTTTTTCAAGTACCTTTTGCTCGATAGCTTCGAATTTTTTATTCATTTCTAACTGCCTTTACTTTACATATATCATTATATATTGGGCCGCTGGGTGTGAGCACGCTTCTCTTTAAAACAATTTTATCAACTACTACTTCTCCAAACTCCATATTCGCGATGCTCTCAATTATCTTTACTAAGCGTGGTATGTTTCTTCCACTCTTAACTCTGGCGAGGGTGATGTGTGGTATGAACTTTTCTCTTTCTGGTGGTATTCCCATTTTTCTCAGTATTTTCTCTACTTGGTCATGTAGTTGTCTTAGGTGTTCGACTCCTTCAACGACTCCTGCCCATATGACTCTGGGCCTATTTATGTTAGGGAATACGCCTATTCCTTTGATCTTTATCTTGAAGGGCTCGAATTTTATCTTGTATAGTTCGTCACAGATCTTGTTCACTATGCTTAAGGGTACTTCGCCTATGAATCGAAGTGTTATGTGCAGGTTCTCTGTAGCTACTGGTTTGAGATCTGCTTTGCTCTCTAATAAGAGGTCTCTGGCTTTTGTAAGATTGTCTAATACAGTAGGGTCGGGTATGTCTACGGCGATGAATACTCTTAGCTGATCCCTGGCCATCTTTGTCTACTTACCTCCATTTTTATTACTAGAAAATTATGATTAGGTTATATGATATTAAACAATAACGTCTCATAGAGGAGAAGAGGAGAGATGAAAATAATCTTAATTGCCGGTATGCCTGGGTCTGGTAAGAGTATTGTTGCTAAAGCTGCCAGGGATCTTGGGCTCAAGGTATATAATATGGGTGATGTTGTACGAGAATATACTAAGAAATTCTATGGTGTAATAACGCCTGAGACTATGAGAGAAACTTCGAGAAAACTTAGGGAAGTGTATGGTAAAAACATAGTTGCGGTCAAGACATTAGAGAGAATTGATCCTAGGGAAAAGGTAGTAGTGGTAGATGGTGTTAGGAGTCTTGATGAGGTAGAGGTTTTCAGACGTAGTGGAGAGACTATAATTATAGCTGTTCATGCTTCTCCGAAGACGAGATATGAGAGATTGATCAAGCGTGGCAGACCCGGTGATCCTAGTAATTGGGAGGATTTTGTGAAAAGAGATATGCTTGAGCTATCATTTGGTCTGGGAAACGTTATAGCATTAGCTGATTACATGATCGTGAACGAGACGACGATTAAAGAAGCTTATAGGGGTGCATATAATATACTGAAAAAACTGGTCGAGAAAAATGCTGAAGATAAAGGTTGAAACAATAATAAAGCCCACAGAAGACCCTGTAAAAGTCCGTAAAGCAGTAGAGAATGTGTTCACAGGAGAAATACTAGTTACAAATATAGGTGATGGCTACAAAAAAGTAGAGGGATTTTCAACACGCTTAGAATCGCTCTCAGCACTATATAATCTGATACGTATTGAACAAATTATTCCAGCAGCTCGTAGTTATTTATTAAAAGGAACTAAGGGCAACACGATCAGATTTATGATACATAAACAAGCTGCATACATGAGGAAGATATCTTTTGTAGATAGTGACAGAGAGTCTCCGCTAGGAGCCATAAAGTTTACTATAGAATCACAAGATCCTATGAAAATAATAGATTGGTTAACGCCGACGAAGTATAAACATGGAGAATGAAGTATATCAATATCATAGATAGAGTATCATGTAGTCCTCAGCAACTATTGTGCGTTTGAAATACCTATATGCATCATAGAAGAGTTCATCACTATTTTTGTATCTAGAGCTAATGTGCGTTAGTACAAGTTCACCTACATCTGCATTACTAGCTATTAGGGCTGCATCTGCTGCTGTTGAATGTCCCTGTTCATAAGCTTCTTTTCTTAAATCACTCGTAAAAGTAGCTTCATGTATGAGTATAGTTGTTTTCTTCGCATGTTCTACTACATTATCACATGGCCTGGTGTCTCCGGTATATGTTATGCTTTTTCCATTGCTCAAATTAATCCTATAACCATACGCTTCTATACCATGATCTACCTTGAAACATTCTACTTTGATTTTATCATCTTTATAGATATCTCCTTCCTGCACTGGCACGAATTCTATATTATAACCTAACTTAGCAAGTCCAGACTCTATGAATGTAGATAAAATTTTGCCTAGTTTTTGTGGAGCAATTATAACTAGTGGTTTCTCGCGATTGAGTAAATGCATTGATTGAAACATCCCAAATAAGCCGAGATAGTGGTCGCCATGTAGATGTGTTATGAATATTGCTTTTACCTTAACAACTCCTAAACCTGCTTTGAATAATCTTTGTTGACATCCTTCTCCAGTATCGAGTAGATATATGTCTGAATTTATTCTAAGAGCTATGCATGGTAACCCTCTATTGATAGGGATTGCAGCCCCTGTTCCAAGCATGTGGATCCTAACATTCATGGTTTATACGCCACAAATATTACTCTTGTTAATCCCCCATGTACATACATGTATATTTCATCTCTGACTATGAAACCATATCTACAGAGTAACTCATATATATGATCTATGATACTAAGTGGGGCCATGAAAACTAAGTATCCTCTCTTCTTAAGTGATTCTGTTGCTCTCGCTAAAAACAAATCATAGAGTTCTAAGGTTTCTCTACCCTTGGTACTAGCAGCTCTACCGTAAGGAGGGTCTGTAGCTATGCTATCAACATTTTTATATGTTATAGTGGTCGAGTCACCTAGTATGACTATGGTGTTTTTAGCTTCATAGTATTTTATGTTTTTAACTGCTCCATGAACTAATTCCCAATCAAGTTCTACACCAATAGCTCTAATACCCATCGCTACAGCTTCTAAAACAATACTGCCAGTTCCCATAAATGGGTCTAATATAACTTGTTTTTCTTTAACTCGTGATAAATTTATTAATGCACGAGAAAGCCTCGTAGGCAAAGCTATGCTTCTGAAAAAAGGCCTATTTTTGGGCTCTCTTTTAAGAAGCTCAGCTTTATTGATTACAGCTAATGGATAGCCTGCAAAAACTAATCCCTCGCTAAAAATTATCCTAAGGTAATTAGTTTTTGTATATTCCTTTGTCAATCCTAATCTCTCTCTTAAAAAAGCCACGTATTTATTACTAATACTTGGTTCAACT
>JAMOPC010000390.1 GCA_027064845.1 Desulfurococcales archaeon
ATGTGTTCTAAACTTTATCCCATCAAGCGTTATTTCCTTAACGCCTATTTTCTTCATTCTATTAATTGCTTCAATAATCTCTGCCTCAGAGACTCCTCTGCATTGACAAATTATTCTTCCATAAGACAGATTTTTGGCTATGAGCTTGTTTCTATCCTCTATTCCGAGATCCTTTATTCTCACGATACCTTTTCTATACCGCTTCCATTTATTCTTGGGCCTTAGATCGATATGCTTATGGATAAGCTCTACGACATACTTGCCTATTGCCGGAGCAGCTGTTAAGCCGGGTGAACGTATTCCTGCAACATCTATGAAGCCCCATGGGTCTTCATGGAATCTTATAATAAACGAGCCTGTTGAAGGTTCTGGTCTAAGACCAGCAAAGGTTTTGATCAAGAGGTTTCTTGGTGGCAGTCTTGGTAATAGTTTTTCAGCGTTTCTGAGCAGGTAATTTATTCCTTCTCTCGTTGTTCTCAACTCGTTCTTCTTGCCGCGTGGGAGATCTTCTGCAGTAGGACCAATTAGTAATGTATCATCTGTTGTCTTTAAGACATATACTCCTTTTGTCTTAGGAGTAGGTGTTGTATGAATTATTTTCTCTGGTTTAGGCTCAGCTGTTGAGTCATACAATATATATTGCCCACGCCTCGGAAAAATATAGTAGTCATTGATTCCAGCCATTCTGGATATTTCATCGGCATAAAGACCTGCAGCATTTATCACTATGTCGAAATCATATTTTTTCCTAGAGGTTACTACCCCGACTACTCTATGATCACGTATTATTATATCAATTACCTTTTCACCGAGATGAAAATATACATCATTATCAGCACAGTTCTCAGCAATAGCTATTGCTGCTTGGATAGGATCGATACTGCCTGCAGAAGGAGCATATAAGCACATGATAGCAGAGGGATTAATCTTAGGCTCTATTGATAATAGTGCTTCCTTATCCAGTAGTTTTACTCCGGGAACTTTATTCCTTACAGCTAGCGATAAATAGTGCTTAAGAACACGGATTTCCTCATCATTAAAAGCAACAATTATCTCTCCAGGCCATCTAGACGGTATGTCTAGCTCACGAACCCATTCATACCATAAATCGTGTCCTTCTAAGCAAAGCCTTGTTCGAAGAGGATGTTTATCCGGGTCTTCTTCGTGACATGGATGAATAATAGAAGTATTAGCCTTAGTAACGCCCCATCCAACATCAGGGTTTTTATCAATTACATGCACTTCTATGTTCTCGTATCTGCTTAACCACCTAGCAATAGATAATCCAACGATCCCTGCACCAATAATTCCTATCTTCATCATTCTTCAACCCGTTATATAATGAAGGAGAAGATTTAGTTGGAACATGATTATATTAATGACTATCACTGGGCTAACAATAAATGATTGTCGGCTCCGCCGCGCAGACCCCTTCATTAAGCCCCCTCGGGGATAATCAGGGGTCTGGAGGAGCGGAGCCGCTATATTTTTGAAACTCATATCTACTATATATTTGAAGTGTGATTAATAATTGTTTAACAAATGTTTAACTATATTTTCCAACAGGGATTAGCCGTGGAGAAAATATACTTACCTACAAGGCAGTTCAGAATAGTTGGAGTACTTGTTAATGCAAAGTCTATTGTTATTGATGAACTTGCTAAGAAAATAGGTGTTAAGCCAGAAGATATTATGAGGGATCTAGCAGAACTAGAATCTCTTGGCTTGTTAAGAGTTGAGAGGAAAATTGTCCAAGAACCCGTAATTACTGAGGAGGGAATCCTTGTTCTACAAAAAGGACTTCCCGAAGAACGTATGTATAGAGTTATTCATAGATGTATTGATAAGAAAATAGACGAGTTCATGGAATGTGTTAGCGCAGAAGCAGAAATGGATCCAGCTCATGTCAGGATCGGGTTACAGCATTTGATAAGAAATAATTGTTTAAGAGTAATTAACGGAATAGTAAGGATCAGAGATGATCATGGATGCTTAAAAGCATTAGAAGAAGCAGCTTATATTAAAGCAGCTCTAAAAGAAATTCTTGAAGGAAAACGTGTTAGCGAATCACTCCTCAGTATATTAAAAAGGAGAAAAATGGTAAAAACAGAGAGGAAGAAACAACTAGTAATAACAGCTTCTCCCAAACTACTAGAATTATTCGAAAAAGGCTTAATTATCGAGAAAGAATTAGCAACAATAATTTATCCAAGTATGGCTGAGGAACTAGACAAATATATTATAAAGGAATTCGACTTATCAATACCCCCTCCTAGACCTAGAGCTGCAAGATTAAACGCTTACATGGAGTTCCTAGACCTAGTAAGAGAAATACTTGTATCAATGGGTTTTGAGGAAGTAAAAGGACCGCATGTTGAGCTCGAATTTTGGAACTTCGATGCACTTTTCCAAGCACAAGACCATCCAGCACGTGAAATACATGATACGTTTTTCCTAAAGACCGAATACAGAGGCAGAGTCCCAGAAGAACTTCTTGAACGAGCAAAGAGAATACACGAGAAAGGATGGGGTTATAAATGGAATCCTTTAAGAGCACTCAGACCAATACTACGTAGTCAAACAACCGCTGTCTCAGTCAGAACAATATATGAGAGAGGAGAGGGGGAATACCGTGTATTCAGCCTAGACAGAGTATTCAGACCAGAAACTCTAGATGCTAAGCATGCCATGGAGTTCTACCAACTGGACGGAATAATAGTTGGTAAAGAAGTCAATTTCAAACACTTACTCGCATTCTTCAAGGAATTCGCAGCAGCACTTGGAATAAAAGAAGTATGGTTCAAGCCCGGCTACTTCCCCTTCACCGAGCCAAGTGTTGAAGGGTTCATAAAACACCCTGAGCTTGGATGGATCGAAGTCTTCCCTGGAGGAGTCTTTAGACCAGAAGTTATGGAGATCCTAGGAGCACCAGGAGTTAGAGCAATAGCTTGGGGTATAGGTATAGATAGGTTAGCTATGTCGGTACTTGGATTAAATGATATTAGGGACTTGTTCAACAAAGACTTAGACTTCTTGAGAAAAATGCCTTCACCAAAACTACCATATTTCCTAACAAGAACAAGTAGTAAAGATGTTAAGGTTGTAAAGATACCAAGGTGATCGCGTGCCTTTTACATATGTATTAGACACAAGTGCTATAACTGATCCAAGGCTCAGAAGAGTTTTCGGAGTAGAAACCCTAGACGGTGTAGTTAGAGAATATGCTCGACTACTTATACGTTCACACATAGTTTTAGGAGCAGAATTCTATACAACACCTAATACTGCATTAGAGCTTAGAAGCTTCTTGGAGAGAAATAATGTTAGTAATGAAGCAATAGAGATGCTGATGGGAGCAATAACTATTAGGTCACCAGATCTCTATACTACAAGAATACCAGCAGTAGTAATGAGCGACTGGATCCACGACATGTTGATAAGGATAACGAAGGGACTAAGAGTAGCAGAAGATAGTGTTAGAAGAGCAGCTCGTAAAGGATATGATAGAGGAATCCAGAGAGACAAAAAAGGCCTTGATACAATAATAGCGGAGACCATACACGAGCTACGAGAGAAATACAGAGAAGCAACCAGGAAAGGAGTAATAGATACAAGAGTAGACTTCGACCTTGTAATCCTAGCACACGAGATAAATGCAGAACTAGTGACAAATGATACTGGGATCATGAAGCTATGTGACCAAATAGGAGTCAAATACATAGAGCCCCCGAGATTTATAAACAAACTAACACTTCTCCTAAGAGAAAGAACCGGAAGGGCATAATATTGGAAACAATTCCTCCACCGAATCAGCTCGAATTTTTCCTAATAATGGTTTTGAACTATATAGTTAAAGCGCATGTTAGCTATGATAAAGCTTTTAAAACAATTGTTAAAAGATACAACTTACCCAAATGGTCTCTTAGAATATTTTACAAGATAGGATACTATACAGTAAACTATTATTATACCCTCAGATGGCTAGCAGCAAAGAATGGTTACGGCGTAAAACCAGCTGGTATAGTAGCGTATTTCTCGAGAATAGGTTTCAGTATAAGACGAGCTCAAGCAATTATTAGGGAGGAGACAAAACAATTATCAACATCTATGAGGCTTAGCCTGATATATAGCTATCCTGAATTCATAGTGAAAGACCTTTTAAAACACATGCCTCCACGAGAAGTTGAAAAAATACTGATGAAACTTAACGAGAAGAAGAGATGGTTAAGAATAAACTTGTTGAAGACAAGTATTGAGGAAGCACATGCCTGTCTCGAAGAAGAAAATATTTTGTTCAAACCCATAGATTATCCGGAATATATGTTATTCGTTGAACACCCTAAATGGGAACCTATTGGGAGAACAAAATGTGTTAGCAAAGGACTAATTGTTCCTCAAGACATTGCTAGCGCCTATGTCGTAGAGGCTATTAGACCAGAGAAAAGCCTCTTAGATGCGTGTAGTGCACCAGGTCTCAAGCTTAGTCTAGCATACATGCTTAATGATAAATTATCAAGTATAGCGGTAGATGCTTCAAGCAAGAGAATACTAATAGAGCAAAAACTATTAGATAGACTAGGTGTTCCAACACAACGCGTGTTATTAATAAATTCTGATTCTAGCAGTATAAGTTTCAACAAGGTATTTGATTACGCGATTGTTGACGCACCTTGTAGTGGATTAGGAGCTGTTTACTCAGACCCGGCTGTTAAGATAAATACTAGTAGGAGAAGCAAATTAGAACATTACCACGAAGTACAGTATAAGATTCTTAAAAACACTCTCAAATACGCTGAAAAAGTTGTTTATTCAACATGTAGTATACATCCAATGGAGGGAGAAGAAGTAATAAAGAGAATAATAGAGGAAAACCTAGCGGAACCCGTTAAGATAAACTTGCCTAAGCTTGCCACAGGTTATAGAGGATATAGTTTCTCTAAAAAAGTATACCGGACACAACCACATGTAATAAATGGTCAAGGCTTCTTTATAGCCATATTAGAAAGTAAAGTGGTGAATATGTAATGAAGCTTAGAACCGTTTATGGACCTCACATAAGCAGGTGTTTTGGATTATCTCTCGGAATAGATCCATTGCTTATTCCTAAGAAATGCCCATATGACTGCATTTATTGCCCATTATCCGTCAAGACGATTAACAAGACGTATTCTCCAAAAATCATTGTTACTAAAGATAAAATATTATACGACCTAAGATACTTTATTAATAGCAATCGCGATGTTTTCGAAAACATAGAACACATAATAGTCTGGGGTATGGGAGATCCTCTCCTCAATTACCATACTCCATTAATAGTTGAAGAGATCAAGAAACTATTAGTAAATGAGAAGAGCTCAGCTAAAATAGTGTTGCGGACAACGGGTTACTTAATAGATGAGAAATGGGTTTATCCGGTACTTGAAAATACTGATTACATAATAATACCTATAGATGCAGCAGGAGAATATAGGCAAATAATAAACAAGCCCCTTGAAAAACTTAAACTTAAGCAATTAGTTCAAAAAATTAAGTCAATCCCTAGAGTTCTTCGAAACAAGTTCTTCATAGAGATCAATCTTTTAAGATACGATGGGCTAAGAAACAGTGACCCTAAGATCCTTGACGAAATATTATCCTATATCTCGATGAGCGGCGTGTCAAAAATACTTTTAAAAACAATTAATAGACCATCATGGAATACAAGAATAAAGCCTGTCAAAGGAAGAGTTTTTGAGAAAACGAGAGAGTACTTAGAGAATAATGGATATAAAGTGTTTGCCTGTATTGAGAAGCCCTTGGAGAAGAAAATAATCATTAAATCAGATCTTGAAGAAGCAATCCTTAATCATTTACTACGTAAGCCTTTAAGTAATGAAGAAATACAGAAGATCTATGGGTTAAGAGGAATAATTACTGCCGAGAAATTTGTTGAAGCGAATCTTGTTGAAAAGATTAATTGGTTAAACAAGATATATTTTAGAACAAGACATAGCTTAGACTTGTATAATTACTTGTTAGAAACAGGTGGATGACGTGGAGAATAGTATAGAGGCAAAGATCGAGGAACTAGAGAAGAGGTTAAATGATCTTGAGAAACGTGTTGAACGAATAGAGAGAATTATTGATGAGGTCTTTGTTTTCCTGCGTTCTCTTTCCTAGATTTTTTCAAATAAATAGCTATTAATTCAAATATAAGAGCTAGTATAGCGGAAGCAAATGCTAGTACTAACCAGGGGTTTTCACTAAGCGTACTATATCCTCCCCCCTTCTAACAATATATGCTATACCTGTTGGAAGCTCTACAATTGCTTCATCAGGTATAAGTCCGTATGTTTCGATCTCATTCCAACCCGGTACTAGGTCATGAACTATCGTGTACTCAGTTGTTTTTGAACGCAATATTATTTTAGCTGCTCTAATGCTTATTGGAGACCAAATATAAGAGGTTTCACCGATCACTCTTAGGTATAATGGGAGTATGTCATAATCGACTCTAAACTTTGTTCTAAGTTCTTCTCCATATTTCTTCCTTCTAAGCCATGCTGAAATGTTGATTATTGTTTCATAGACACCCATTTTAGCCCATAAGACGTATAATGGTACGACATGTTTACCTGGCTTAAGGTTCCTTAATACATTTGTCGTAGCATAAATGTATCCATCAATATTTGTCATAGTCACATATAGTTCTTCAACGGGAGATACTAGCTCGAAGGATAATGGAATGAATGCGCCCATTTCGCTAGGAACTATTGTTGATTGTATGGATAGTTTCCTGAATAAGCTTTCTAGCTCTGCAACTGATATGTTGAGATCAGTTAATATTGGTAGGAAACCAGCTACTTCTATCATGAGCCTTGTAGTGTATTTTCCAGGTTTTGTCCCATGATCGGATATTACTAGTTTATTCTCGATAATACCTATTTTTAGCCTTGGAGGAGTGGGTTTTACGATCTTGATCTTGGGGATTACTTCTTCTAATTCTATCTCAGCTGTCCCACCAGATGTTATTTCAACATCTCTTAGTTTAAACACCACGTTCTCGCTATAAGTAACATATGCTACTCTGGGTATCCCGCCTGGAGTAGTATATCCTATTAATATGTCTTCTCCCTGTATAGTTATTCCGTTTATTGAGCCGGGTATCTTATATTCTGTTGTTTTCTTAAATCCTGTGGTTTCTCTTATGTAGAGGTGAAGTATGTCATCGTGTGCAACGAGTAAGTATTTATCCGACATTGAACAAGCAGTGATCTTTTCTGGGACATGTTTAGTCCAAATAACATCTCCGCTAAGAGCATCTAGTACATATATATCGTTATCTGTATATGCAAGTAATACTTCCTCACGTGTGTAAATATAGGGTGTTCTAACAGGTAAACCGAATTTCTTTGACCAAATAATTCTCTTATCTTTTAAGCTAAATCCAATTAGCTCGATGGAGTTATTGAGAACTATGATCTCATCACTAATATTATAGTATACAATACTGTTTGGTATAAGATGTGTTCTTGGGATATGAGTTCTTGATAACTTGTATTTCTTAATGGAGCCATCCCATAACATGAAGTATAATATAATATCTTTATCCCTAAGATCCATGTATGAGAACCATAATCCATTCCATCCACTTGATATTAATTTATTGTATTCTTTTCTGCTGTATTTTGACTCTCTTTTTTGATATATAAGATGATCCTTGCAACGTGTGCCAGGAGCACCACCCGTATGAACTACTGCTACAATATTATACCCAGCTATTCCAAGATCTACATGCTCTATTCTACACTTCTTTCTGGATAAGAAACCTTTCTCAACATCTGTTATTCTATAAATTGTTCTTTTACCCTCAATGATCACGAAAGCATGTGAACCATCTATGAGTTTCACTGCCAATGCGTGATGTAATCCATTAAATACTACTCCATAAAGTGACCCATATATTGGTGTAATACTCAAGTCATTTAATAATAAATGAGTAACACCAGATACTGTTTTAACATATGTTCTATAAAGCCTACCCCCACTAGTATACACAAAAGCCCTACTATAAGATAATCCTGGAAAAGGTTCTTCAGTTCCCGTTCTAAACACATAAATACTTCTCGGAGAAGCTGGATCGGGTTCTTCACCAATAGGCTTATCCTCAATAATCATTGGTGTAACAAACAATTTCTCTCTAGTAGTACTTGTCATGTTTTATCACACGCTTCACTAATTAGAATAACTATATCTATACATTAATTATAAGTAGGATAAACATATAATAACTGTACTGTTCAACTAATGTGGAATATGTATTTTTACTACAATAGAAGTATTATTGAATAGGGGGTTTCATAATTGCCTGTTAAAAACCTCTGGTCAAGAACACTGCAGAGAAACTGCAGAATAGACGCTATAAGATACCAATATGAGTGGATCGAGCTACGCCTTTACTGCAGAGAACAATACCTAAATTATAGAATTAATTCTATAAGTGGAAAGGTTGAGATAAGAAGATTAGATCACGTTCCTCTTAGAGGAACAGTTGATCATAGGAGAGAGTTTCATACACTCATTTGTTATAGAGGATTAGAGAACCGTGCATGGACTAGAATAGTAAAAGTTGTGAACGCAAAAATGGTTTGTAGGAAAGACATATGTGTAGCAGCACTAGCCAAGCCAGGGTTAATTCTAGAGATAAATATATTCAGCGGTAATGGTG
>JAMOPC010000391.1 GCA_027064845.1 Desulfurococcales archaeon
ATATCTTCTACAGATGCCCCATGACCACCAATTGTTATTCTTTCACCATTCTTGGTCTCGCAAATAATTGTTCTAGTTCTATCATCTGGACTTCTAAACACTTCTCTAGCATACGCTTCTAGTTCAACAGGTTTACCTGTCTTAACGTATTTTCCAACAACGTAAAGCTTAACATTGTAGTTGTTCTTCAAGGCTTGATCTATGATCGGCATAGATAACCATTGATGCTTCGTAGTATATCTTTCACCTTTCTTAATACTGAACTCCTTGATTACTTCAGCGTTTCTCCAGTACCCAAAATAGTATGTGTCGTTTAATAAGACCATTAGTTCTGGTTCAGTTGTAAATAATGTATAGTCTTTCCCAAATATAATTGCTCTTCTAAAATCTTGTTCTATTGCTTTAATAAAACCTGTCGGTTGATATAATAGTCTTATGTTTGGTATATCTTCTATCTTCTTAACGATTCTCTCATGAGGGTATTTGAAAAGTGTTACAGAGAATAATATATTCCTATTATTCTCTAGTTTCTTTCTCATAGTATTGATTAGTTTCATAAATAGTTCTTTGCTCAGTGAAGCATATCCATCTATCATTATTTCTTTTATCCATTCATGTGTTCTCTCTATACTTGCTTCCAGACTGTGAGAAATCCATATGTATGGTTCATGAGACTCCTTTGTGCGATAAAGTTTCTCTAGTTCCTCTACAACCTTATTATTGAGCTTCATTACTTGCTGGATATATGCCTTAACATATCTCGTTAAAGCAATACTCGGAGGCAATGCCCTATACTTTTTAGGCCTACTTGCTTTAACTTCTACAAGTCCTTTCCTACAAAGGTTTTCGAGGACATCATATATACGAGGTAAAGGGATGCCAGATTTTGTGGCTATTCTAGGAGCTGCTGCTTCACCCATTCTGAGAAGGGTTAAATACGCTTTTCCTTCATATCCTTTAATGCCTAGGAGCTCAAGGTATTTCAATATGGTCTCCTTATTATCATCCAGCATTTGGAACCCCTAATTTATCTCTTTTAAGTGATAATGTCTAGGTAATTTCTATATACTCTGATTTATAAATAATTAATTGTAATAATGTAATAATTAACGAGATGCTGAAAATGATCGTTACAAAACTTCCACAAAAAAACATTTATGATTATAAGGAAATCATAGGAGAAGAAAAAATAAACAAAATAATTGAACTTGCAGAAAAGCTCAAGGATTGTAAAGTAACCCATGTAAACTCAACATGTTTCGGCGGAGGAGTAGCCGAAATCCTTTACAGTATAGTTCCATTAATGAATAATGTTGGTTTGAAGGCAAACTGGGAAGTCATTAAAGGATCTAATGAGTTCTTCAATGTGACGAAGAAGATACACAATGCTCTTCAAGGAGCAGAAATAGATCTTACGAAGGAAGAATTAGAGCTCTATCTAGAGACTAATAAATGGAATGTAGAAAACGAACTAGTACTGGATGCTGACACGATCATAGTTCATGATCCCCAACCATTACCCATTAGAAGATATGCCTCGAACAGTAGGAAATGGATATGGAGATGCCACATAGACTTAAGCCAACCCTACAAACCTGTATGGATCCTGATTTCTTC
>JAMOPC010000392.1 GCA_027064845.1 Desulfurococcales archaeon
CTGCCTCATATCCATTTACATTCCCCATACTCATACAGTACACCCCGAGCAAACCGTGCTAACCACAGGGTTTACCAGTTGTTGCTCACAATTATTTTTTATAGCACACTCCTTCCCACAACTACCTCCCACATCTCCCTCATCAGCCCCAATAACCTGTCAATATTGAAGAAGCAGCCCTAGCTAATGCACACCAGCTGAGCCGAGCCTAGTATTTATTACAGATAATGATTTCCCAGCAGCAATACTAGCATCAGAAGATATGCCGAGAAAAGAGTTTAGTCCTCGATCTTTTGCAAATACAGTTTGTTCACAGTCTCTAAGTATTTCGGGTACTGATTATCTGTCATATTCACTAAATGTGCATAGTTTCTATCACTTACTTTCAACTCACTATACCTCGAATGCATGAACAAACCCACGTTTAGATCTACCACTTTTTTCTCTAATATTATTCTCCAGCTCACCTTACGCATACTCTTAGGACTTAGAAGCTTGTGTCTTCTCGCGTACTTAGTTATATTATTGTAGTATATGCTTTTACCTACATACTTACTTATGATCCTCAGTGTATTCGTTGAAAAATACACCATTTCACAGGGTTTGCTAGAACCATGCAGTCCCAAAAAATATCTGCAAAAACCTTTCTCTTCAAAACACGTCAAGCGCTTAGTGAAGAAATTATACTTTACTAATTCTATTTCTTCATCGGGACTCCATAATTCGAGCATTTTAAGCACATGTTTTACTCTTGCACCAGACTCCAGTAAGAGTCTGTATATACCATAGTATAGTTCGTGATTCTTCTTCAAGTACTTGAACGTCCTTATAACGTCATCGTCTTTAATCTCATAAAGCCTTACATCGTTCTCATATCTCCTACTAGGTACAACGTATTTTATCCATCCAAATACATCAGGTTCAATCTTTTTCATGTAGAACAAAAAACCTATATAGTGACGGAAAATGTTCCTGAGCCAGCCATTAGGATGATCTGCTACATAATTGACAAGTTCTTCTGTAAGCTCCTTTCCTTCAAGATATTTCTTAAACAAATTCCTATAGTATTTTATTGTGTCTTCAGTATTTATCCTCTTTTTCTTCTTTGCTCGAAGATAGTGCTCGAAATCACTAGTCCATTTGAGTGTTATTCCCGCAAATTTTACTCCAAGCCACTTCTTGAGGTCTTCCCGGAAATTCTTCGTAACAAACCTCAACAACAATTGTTTAAGATACTCGTCCTCCCGAGCTAAGTCTATAATATTCATGATTAAATTATAATCCACTGTCCCATCTTTTCTGATTATCCCTAATGCTTTTAGCTTATTAACTCTCCCCACTATTTCTTCGAATTCCTTCTCGGTCAACAATGTTAATGCTCTTTTAATGACCTCGTCAGGCGTATCTCTTTCTCCATTAATATATCTATAGAGGCTCGACCGCCCTATTCCCAAGTACTTAGAAGCCACCTCAGAACTATATCTCTCCTTAATTACTTTGAGAATCATCCTCCTTGAATCATTATCAATAGCATCTATCTTCAGTTTCTCATACCACTTGTTCTCCAGTAAGGGCTCTGATCTGACATCAGGAGAGAGCGACACTATGAGTCCCCA
>JAMOPC010000393.1 GCA_027064845.1 Desulfurococcales archaeon
CATGTTAAGATAAAATACTTCATCTTCCACAAGATCCTTGATAAGGAGTATTAAATCTATGTTCTCCTAATTCTAATTAAATATTTAGTTATGAGTTCTCTACATGTTTTGAAGCTATTACAATCTCTATGTGCATGTATGAAGAAGACTTCTCCTACTAACTTTTTTTATATCTTCTAGGTGCCACTTATGATCATCTATATATACTATCTTTTTTACTGGAATAATTATTCCAGACTCTCTGAGCTTTTCTAACAAATTATTTAGCAAGATGTGCTTAATGGGTTTTGGATTAATTAAATGATAATCAAATAAATCATATAATCCAAGAGTCTTGAGAGCCTCAACAGCTTTTTCTTCTTGGTTCCAACTAAGGGTTGCAACTACGGCATTGTTTTCTTTTGCCCACTTAACTAGTTTAACCATGTATTCATAGGCTTTCAGCATGTCTCCTCGTGAATCCACTATTGCGTACTGGTTAATCCTACGAAAAGGAGGTTTCATCTTTGAAACATCTTCATGATCCCATAGGGTTCCGTCAAGATCTACTGCTAACAACCATTTATCAAACAATCTGCTACACCAAATGGATTCATTTCCTCATAATTTTTGGATCAATTATTTTTATACCTATTTTTTCTCCTATAACATAGTTGTTAAGCTCCCTCAACAATACTACTGTTCTCAAAATAGTTTCTTTACATTTGATGATCAGTAATCCATAGTTCCTCCGATAGATCTTATCGATGATCACACAGTTGTCTTTTCCTGATATAATGATTTTATGTTGGGGAATAATTAGAGTACAATTAGTTTCTACAAGGTCTTTTGACCAGGGGTAAGTGATTTCCTTATCACTACAATATGCTCTTATTATATTGTGTCCAAAAACCTTCGCTGCTTCTATTGTTTCTGGGTACTCATATACTCTTCTAGGAGGACCTTCTTCTACTTTCCTACCCTTATATAGTACTATGAGATGATCAGCTAATTCAAGAGCTTCGTCTTGGTCATGAGTAACATATATAAAGGTTATGCCTGTTCTTCGCTGTATATTTTTAAGCTCATATCTTAGCTCTTCTCTAAGAGCTAGGTCTAGGTTGCTAAGAGGCTCGTCAAGTAACAGTATTTTTGGTTCTACGACAAGTGCTCTTGCAAGAGCTACTCTCTGCTGTTCTCCACCACTTAGTTGTTCGGGATATTTTTCTAATAAGTGATCTATGTGTAGTAAATTTGCTGCCCACTTAACTTTTTCCTCTATCTCTTTCCTACTCATTGTTCTAGCTTCCAGCCCGAAAGCAATGTTATCATATACGGTCATGTGTGGAAAGAGACTTGGTGTTTGAAAAACCATTGAGACTCCTCTTTCCCATGGAGGCTTTAATAATATGTCTTCACCATCTACAATTATTCTACCTGTATCAGGTTTTTCTAGACCAGCAATAATTCTTAGAAGAGTTGTTTTCCCAGAACCACTTGGCCCCAAAACCACTGTGATCTTACCCATAGGTATCTTCATTGATACATTGTTTAATGCTATTGTCTTATCGTATTTCTTCGTCAAGTTCTCGATTATTATCATGTTAGAGCCACCTCTCCATTTTTCTAGATAA
>JAMOPC010000394.1 GCA_027064845.1 Desulfurococcales archaeon
GTCTCTTATTAATGATCCTAAGCCCCTTGTAAGCATGTATAACGTTCCACAAAGCGTCTGGACAACTACACTTAGCACCAGAAACCCCCACAACTGTTTTCCACACGTAAGCTTCTGGTTCAAGCTTCCCAGTCCAAACAATCTTTTCTTCACCAGTAAGTAAATCTATGTACTTAGCCACAGAAACTGCTCTTTTACGCTCAGCTTCTGTAGACTTTATTACAGCTGATAAGTTTCCACGACCAATCTCTATAATGTCCTCTATCCTAGGAATAACATCCGGTATCTTCTCAGCTCTCTTCCATATATACTCAATAGTCTTAACTACATATTCACGAGGTAATCCTAGCGCCTCGACTCTCTCTTTAAACACTTTCTTAACTATAACAACTATCTCTAACTTATCTACAGTACTATCATTCTTCTTCATAACTATTCTCCCTTTAAAAGGATCTATTTTAGCATCTAATAAACCAATTTAGGAAATCATTATTTTGTACACATAGCATAATAGGATATACGAGTACACAATACTGTAAAATGGGAAGAAATATGACTATATCTTCTCTTGAATTAGCTAAGCTTATACGATTCGGAGAAGAAAATGGTGCCTCCTACATTGATCTCAGATTACAGGAGAAAACGTATGAATCAATAATTATTGACAATGGCGTCGTAAGAGAATATAGTCTTGACATCTCTAAGGGTATCGGTATTAGGGTTATAGTTAATGGGTATGAAGGATATGCTTCAACAAATGATCTTAGAATAGAGAAAATTAAAGAAGCAATTATAAATGCTATAAAGTCAGCTAAAGCATTAGAGAATAAAGCTAATAAGACTGAGTTATATACTAGACCAGTCAATAAAGACAAAATAATCAGTCATTACGCAACAGACGCATTAGATGTGGATCCTTCCGAGAAGATAGAGTTGTTAATGAACATGTACAAATTAGCGAAAAGCATTGAAGGAGTAGTAAGTATTTCTCCGAGATATGGGTACGAAGTGGATCATAGAGTATTTGCTTCAAGCAATGGTGACTACATAGATGTAACTACAAGGCTTATAGGAGTAGGACTATACCTTGTTGGTAAAACAGAAGGAGTTACAGAGAGGCTCTGGGACTCTAGATCACGAATCGCTGGTTGGGAATACTTGAAGAACTTAGATATTGAGAAATTCACACTTGAAAACGCTAAACTTGTAGTAGAAGCAACTAAAGCACCAGTAATCAAACCTGGTAAATACGTAGCCGTACTAGACAATGAGATCGTTGGATTAATGCTGCATGAAGCATTTGGTCACGCAACAGAAGGAGACATAGTTGAAGCAAGAGGTAGTGTACTAGAAGGTAGAATAGGGGAACAAGTTGCTAGTGAACTAGTAACTATTGTTGATGACGGAAGAGTAGATGGAGGATTCTATCTCCCCTATGACGACGAGGGAACACCTAAGGTAAAGGTTAAAACAGTAGAAAAAGGCATACTAAAAACATTTCTACATAGCCTCTCAACCGCTAAGAAACTAGGAGGTAAACCAACAGGTAATGCTAGATGTATGAGTTATAGTCATACACTACTAGTTAGACAAACAAATACCTATATGGAACC
>JAMOPC010000395.1 GCA_027064845.1 Desulfurococcales archaeon
CATGTTAAGATAAAATACTTCATCTTCCACAAGATCCTTGATAAGGAGTATTAAATCTATGTTCTCCTAATTCTAATTAAATATTTAGTTATGAGTTCTCTACATGTTTTGAAGCTATTACAATCTCCATGTGCATGTATGAAGAAGACTTCTCCTACTAACTTTTTTATATCTTCTAGGTGCCACTTATGATCATCTATATATACTATCTTTTTTACCGGAATAATTATTCCAGACTCTCTGAGCTTTTCTAACAAATTATTTAGCAAGATGTGCTTAATGGGTTTTGAATTAATTAAATGTAATCAAATAAATCATATAATCCAAGAGTCTTGAGAGCCTCAACAGCTTTTTCTTCTTGGTTCCAACTAAGGGTTGCAACTACGGCATTGTTTTCTTTTGCCCACTTTACTAGTTTAATCATGTATTCATAGGCTTTCAGTATGTCTCCTCGTGAATCCACTATTGCGTACTGGTTAATCCTACGAAAAGGAGGTTTCATCTTTGAAACATCTTCATGATCCCATAGGGTTCCGTCAAGATCTACTGCTAATAACCATTTATCAAACAATCTGCTACACCAAGTGGGTTCATTTCCTCATAATTTTTGGATCTATTATTTTTATTCCTATTTTTTCTCCTATAACATAGTTGTTAAGCTCCCTCAACAATACTACTGTTCTCAAAATAGTTTCTTTACATTTGATGATTAGTAATCCATAGTTCCTCCGATAGATCTTATCGATGATCACACAGTTGTCTTTTCCTGATATAATGATTTTATGTTGGGGAATAATTAGAGTACAATTAGTTTCTACAATGTCTTTTGACCAGGGGTAAGTGATTTCCTTATCACTACAATATGCTCTTATTATATTGTGTCCGAAAACCTTCGCTGCTTCTATTGTTTCTGGGTACTCATATACTCTTCTAGGAGGACCTTCTTCTACTTTCCTACCCTTGTATAGTACTATGAGATGATCAGCTAATTCAAGAGCTTCGTCTTGGTCATGAGTAACGTATATAAAGGTTATGCCTGTTCTTCGCTGTATATTTTTAAGCTCATATCTTAGCTCTTCTCTAAGAGCTAGGTCTAAGTTGCTAAGAGGCTCGTCAAGTAACAGTATTTTTGGTTCTACGACAAGTGCTCTTGCAAGAGCTACTCTCTGCTGTTCTCCACCACTTAGTTGTTCAGGATATTTTTCTAATAAGTGATCTATGTGTAGTAAATTTGCTGCCCACTTAACTTTTTCCTCTATCTCTTTCCTACTCATTGTTCTAGCTTCCAGCCCGAAAGCGATGTTATCATATACGGTCATGTGTGGGAAGAGACTTGGTGTTTGAAAAACCATTGAGACTCCTCTTTCCCATGGAGGCTTTAATAATATGTCTTCACCATCTACAATTATTTTGCCTGTATCAGGTTTTTCTAGACCGGCAATAATTCTTAGAAGAGTTGTTTTCCCAGAACCACTTGGTCCCAGAACCACTGTGATCTTACCCATAGGTATCTTCATTGATACATTGTTTAATGCTATTGTCTTATCGTATTTCTTCGTCAAGTTCTCGATTATTATCATGTTAGAGCCACCTCTCCATTTTTCTAGATAA
>JAMOPC010000396.1 GCA_027064845.1 Desulfurococcales archaeon
AGTTATGTCGAAGTAGGTAAGAGAATTAGGCTTAACCGTATATTAAAGAGTGGTAGAGCAGTTGTCTTTGCATTTGATCACGGCGTTGAGCATGGTCCAAAGGATTTTCCTCCAGAACATATTGATCCTAGAGTTATTATCGAAAAGGTCGTGGATGCAGGCGTTGATGCTATTATGATGCTTCCTGGTATTGCTCGTATTACATGGGATTTATGGGGAGGTAAGACCTCTTTAATACTTAAGCTTACTAGTAAGACTAATCTTAGACCAAAAGATGAGAGACTATTACAATCACCCTTTGGATATGTAGAGGAAGCAGTCCAGTTAGGAGCTGATGCTGTAGCTGCTACGGTGTATTGGGGTAGCCAGTATGAGGACGTTATGTTGGAGAGATGGTTTGCTATAAGAAATGCTGCTGAAACATATGGTTTACCCTGTCTCCAACTAGCTTATCCAAGAGGACCAGCTATAACTAATCGCTATGACGTTGAGATCGTGAGGTATGGTGCTAGAGCAGCTGCTGAGTCTGGAGCAGACTTGATTAAAACATACTATACTGGCAGCTTAGAAACATTTCGTGAAGTAGTTAAAGCTGCTAGTGGAGTGCCTGTACTTATGAGTGGTGGTCCTAGGAGAGATAAAGACATTGATTTCCTCATAGATGTTTGGAACGTTATACAAGCTGGTGGTAAAGGAGTCGTTGTTGGCAGAAACGTGTTTCAACACAAAAACCCCAAAGGCATGATCAAAGCAATAAAAGCAATAGTGCATGAAGACAAGTCTCCCGAACAAGCAATTAAATACCTAGAATATACCTAGAATAATGCAGTTTTTACTTTAGGTATTTATTTCATAATCCTAATTACATTATTAAACTAAATAGTCCTATTATGAATGGAAGAGTCCCTGCTGCTAAATTTGATAAGCTATTCACTAATGCTATTCCTATTTCCGGCTTACTTGTCTTATTGCTTGCTAATCCTCTTAATATTGGTCTAAGTGTTCTCGTACCTACGATCGTTAAAACTAATATTATGAAGACAAGTAATGGATCTTTTGTGAATGGTAAAAATATAACAGATAACGTGAATGCAGTAAATACTACTAGTACTGACCTAGTTTTTTGTAAAGACTCTTGAATATGTGATGCAACTATACTTAACAATAAACCTGAATACCCTATAATGCTCCAATAGTTTCTTAATTCTGCTTCTTCATAACCCGTAATGATCTTTAGGTAAGCAAATAGGTAGTCTTTCATTAAACCATTCACGCCACCCACTAGGAAAATTATAGGAACCAATGGCTTAATATAACGGGTTTCATTCAATATGATTGATAAGCTTGTCCTTGTTTTCTTCTTAGAAATGTAAGCAGTTTTACCTCCCGGCGCTATTAATGCGTAAATAATAGTGTATATTAAGAGAATTAATATACCAGAATACACAAGCAGGTTCTTACCAAGAAAATATATTATTAGAGAACCTACCTGGTAACCAATAAACCCTGAAACATTGCCTATCAAGAAATAAATGCTCATCATTCTACTCCGCCAATTAGGTGAAACACCATTCATTAACAAGCTCTGCATTAGTGGCCAAAACAAGCCGGAGGCAAATCCCTCTAATAATCTAATCAATGGATATAGAAAAGTTGGTAAGAAAAGATACATTGTATAACAAAATATGATTAAACCGAGACCAATTACTCCCGTTATCTTAGGAGATAATAATTCATATAGAGATGCATGAAGAAGAGAAGAATATGAACGAGCTATCATGAAGCCGAGAGTTAAAAGGGATACCCAGAACAATCCAAGATCTTTCAATACTTTTAGATTAATATGTGGTGAGACTATTCCAACAGCTATCATAACAATTACTACACTTAGCATGGCGGAGTAAAAGCTCCGAGAATCAACTATTTTTCGATCAGTCATCTCGGCTCCCTTCTCATTAATCTTATTACTTAATAGTTTTTAAGGAAATATGTTATTACAGGGCTAGAAATTGGTAAATGTCTTAGAATACTATAATCGTAGAGAAGTAAGGGAAGAAATAGCTGGTTTCCTAAAGAACCGATGGGCAGGATTAGAGGGAGAGGGGAAGAAATGGGTTAGATGGATAGGTAATAAACCTCTTAAAATCGATAAGCCTGAAGAAGTTCCTCTTATTATTAAAAGATACCACTTCCTTAATCCAAGAACAATTTATGGAACAATAGAAGTTTTTAAAAAGCTTGACGAGAGAAAAGACGTTGAAGAAAACTATGAAAACAATGTTGTGAAAGCTACTCCTTTTATAGACATAGATATTCTTGATGATGCAAAAGTAGAAACCGTGTGGAAACACGCGATAAGGATCGGGGTACTTATAAGGGATTGGCTGTGGGAACAAGGAATATATCATAGTGTTTACTTTTTGTGGAGTGGTGCAGGACTTCATGTAAGAATAAATGAAAATGCTTTCAACAATATACTCCAAGAACACCATCCCATAGATGTTGCTTTTGCAGTTACAGAATATATACTCGAATCACTGAAGCCACATATATTGGATATTATTAGAGAATCAAATTATTCTATAAAAGTAGAAAACCTTGTAGCAATGAAGAGGGTTTTCACCGCTCCACTTAGCCTTCATAGGAGAATTGACAGAGTAGCAGTTCCAATTTATTCAGAGAACATAGAGGATTTCAGCCTCGAATGGTGTAATCCCGAAAACCCAGTTTATGACAAAAAAGCATGGAATAAGTATACATTAGGTGAAGGAGATGAATTAGCTTATCGGGCTTTAAAGAGGATTGGGAAAGTAGCCAAAAGAACCTTACTAGAAGCAAGAGCTACCAAAATAGGCGTACCTGCAGTGCAAGCTGAAAAAACAATTCAAGTAACAATTTCTGATAAAATGAAAGAGCCAGGGAGATTCCCAGTTATGGCGCTTCTTCAAGCTGCCAGATACTATACATTATATGGTGATATTGACAAGGCTAAGAGTTTTGGATTGAATAGAGCAATCTTCTATGCATGGGCAAAATACTATGGTCCTCAAAAAAGAGCTGCACTCTATAGAACGAGTATTCCTAGGAGAATATATGGTAGGAAAATATCGGGTTTAGTCAAATGGGTTGAAGCAGCTGGTGAAAAAGTACAAGCAAGCGAAAACGGTTATTATGTAATGGGTGGTATTGAACAGAGGCCAGAGGATTATGATAGATACGTGGCTAGGAAGTTTGAGGAAGCAGGCATTAAGTATGAAGAAGCTTGGAGAAAAGCTCTTGAATATATTCGTAGGTTCCCCAAAACAATTCTCCTAGACCCCCAGAAGTTTTACAAGGAAGTCTATGAGCCGGTAAGGGATAGGTTTGTGGAGAAAATCCTTAAAGGAGAACCAGTTAAGAAGAAGCGGTCTCTGGACGAGTGGTTTAAAAATACAAAGAAATAAACACTATGATATCAATAATTCATCACTTCTAAGCACATTTACATATTTAGAGGCAACCTCGTAGAGAACCGGATTATCTGTTACAAGTATTAATCCTTTTGAAATAGCATACTGTATATAAGATGCTTCAATAATGCTTATATTCTCCTTTACAGCTAGATCAACTACTTCTTTCTCCATACCCCTAATAGTATCTGTTTGCAATACTTCAAAAACAATCCTTAAGACATCAATTAAACCAACTAATCTATCATATCCCTTAATACGATTCCTAAGATATTGCTTAGTAATTATTTCTAAGCACTCATAAAGTGCGTGATCAAGAGTAGTGCCTTTCAAGAATATTTTTGCCCTACCATGTCTTAAGAGATTAATTATCGCAGAAGTCTCAAAGACGTACTGTATCATCTCCTCCTCAAATCCTCCCTAATAATCGGTACCCAGTCCTCATTCTCATCAATAAATGAGGGCCCAAGGTCTTCTAGTATTTGTTTTAGCCTAATCTCTGCTTCCTCCAACATTCTCTTCTTGACTTCTTCTTCTAAAGCTCTCCTTATAATAGGGCCTGGCTTAATACCGTATTTATCCATTAGCTCCTTCAGCTTCTTCGGTATCTTTGCTGATACTGTCACATAGCTCATACTCTTGTAGCACCATATCTTAAATATTATAGTCTACTCATATAAGGTTTACCTTTTAGGTAAACCTTATATCATGACAACAAATATGAAGTGGGACACAAATGTAAGAACCTATATGCATAAGAATTAGATTCGACTATTTGTAATACCGCTTCCTTAATGTTTAGAAAATAGGTACAAATAGCTTATAGATACGACTAAATAATTAATAAGTACACAAGCGAGTATTTCGAAAAAGAGGTAGGAGGGCAACAATGCTTAAAATAATAATATCTAAGAAGGCGGAAATACTGGCAAAACTTTATGACTTATATCATGCTCCACAGATACAGGAAAATCTTCCATATCACCTACTATATATGGGGGATTTCTCAGAGCTCATCTACTATGGGTATGTATTTGAAAAATATAGTTTATGGGATAAGTTGTTCGATACCCTAATTGGTAAGAAAAACGACTATGAGGCCGAGAAGTACTTAGAAAACCTTGAGAAGATCTATCTACATAGATGGGACTTAATAGAGGCAGAACTAAGTGTGTTCGCAGATAAATTTACAGAGTTATATAATAATTATGATGAAAAAGTTAGAGGCATACTCAGCAAGATCCTCCCGATAAACAAGTATTTCGATGAGGAATATCTCCTTATCGGATTTAACCCGGGACGAGGTGTGCTTGGAAGTGTACCAAGAATAAATCTAGAAGAAAAATACATTATCAACACATTATTTATAGGTATAAGTACTACTCCGAAAAAATCCCTTGATCTATACATACATGAACTTCTACATGGATTAATGAGGCTAAACAATATTAATATACCGGAGGAAGTAGAGGAAGAGTTTATAAACACTCTGTGTCCAGAGGGATATTTATCAAAACTACTCGGCTTAACGGAGACAATTAATGTTGGTGAAGGAAGTTTACAAGCATATATTCACTCTTACTTCGAGGAGAAAATGTATGAAAAAATGGATTTATTGAAATACCTCGAACTAAAAGCCAAGAACCATTACATGTAAAACAAAAATATTTTACAAAAACGATCAATCTTATAGAAAACCATAAAATTCTTCAAAACAATTTATTTGAAACAAAAGAGCAGAGGATAACTTATGCAGAGCATTCACGAGTATGCATCAAGAAAGATCTATAAACATGTAGACTTAATCAAGGTATATGACATGATTAAGAACAGTATAAAGACTACTGACATGGTTCTCGTCGATGTAAAGAATTCTTATGGATATGTTCTTGCAGAAGACATTTACTCTCCCTACGATAGACCGACGTACAATATTAGCCATGTAGACGGATACGCTATTAAGTATGAAGATTTGAAAGAAGCTACTAGCGAACGAGTCAAGTTCAAAGTTGTGGAAGGAATAGATCCTAGGAGAGCCCACGAATATGAATTACATAGGGGAGAAGCTGTTTTTGTTGAAACAGGTTATCCGTTACCACGTGGGGCAGATACTGTTGTACCCATAGAAGATACTTTTCTCATAAACGATCACGTTGTAATTTCTAAGAAGTATATGCGTGGAGAACACGTTTTCCCAAGATCAACCGATTACAAGAGAGGAGAACTAATCATAAGAAGAGGAGCTAGGATCACACCATTTATAATAAAAGCATTAATGGATCTCGGTGTCGGTGAGATCAGAGTTTATAGGAAACCACGAGTAATTATCTATAGTGTTGGAGATGAATTAGTAGATGAGCCTTTTAGCAATGAAGAATGGAAACTTCCTATGAGCACAAAGTATCTTGATAAATACATTATACAGTATTATAGTGGCCAAGTAATTGATATGGAAAAATTACCGGATGACCCTACAATAATTGTTTCTAGAATAAAGGATCATCTGGACAAGGCTGACTTATTTATAACTATAGGCGGAGTCTCTATGGGGCCAAAAGATCATTCATGGATAAGCCTATACGAGGAATTCAAACCCCAAAAATATTGGCGTGGAACGAAGATTCATCCAGCAAGATCGACAAGTGGATTAATAGTCAAAGATAAACTAATTATTAATCAACCAGGCCTTCATCAATCAAGTTTATCAGCATTATTCTTTATAATAGTGCCTGTAATTAATTACCTTCAAGGCTTACCTTTAGAACCAAGCTATCCATACATTAAGGCGAGAATAAAGAGCGAATACATTGATAAAAAATACATTGACCACTATAGGTTAAGACCAGTGAAAGTCTTTAATGAAGTAGCAGAGATCATTGACACAATGGGATCATATTATTTAAAGCCTCTTATTGAATCAAATGGTTTCATAGTACTGAAACCAGGTATAGAATATTTGAGAAGCAATGAAATAATAAACATTTTCTATATGCCCCCAATAAATTATCCGCCGACCGCTAATGCGTTATGGTGAGCAACTATATGTATAAAATGATCTATATTGATGACGCTGTGAAACATTTTATTCAATCAATCATCAATGAATACATGATTGACCCCAGCGAAGAAGTTGTATGTGAAGCTATCAGCGGCAAAGACTTAGACTTACCAAGCAATGAATACGTATTGATTAGAGGCCCCGAAATACTTTTAACATGTAAATTCAGAGGAGAAGCTGGACAAGTATTTACAGTAAGTCCAAAAGGATACAAGGGGAAAGTCAAGGATATCATCAACCTTGATCTTTCGAGCATATATTATCGAAGTATATTTTATGCATTTTCTAATGCCCTACTTAAGAGCTTAGGATTAATTAATAAGAGTATTCATTGTGAAAAGGACGACCCTATAAAGTGTAGCAAATTACTTGTAGAATACCTCATAGAGAAATATGGTTCATCAAAGAAAGTACTACATATAGGTTATCAGCCAGGACATGTTTCAGAACTTTACAAGTTCTATAGAGAAAATCTCCTGATCACAGACCTTAGGAGCGATACAGTATGGAGAATCAAGAACCATAGATTAGTATATGATGGTTTGTTTAATAACATCTATATCGGTGTATCTGATATAGTCCTAGTTACAGCAAGTAGTATTACAAACTCTTCTTTCTGGAGTATATTGTCACAAGCATACCTAATGGGGAAACACATGATCATGTACGGAGTATCTGCAGGAGCAGTATATTATTTCATAAATAAATATACTCCATACAAGATAGAACTATTCTGCCCATTATCAAAATAATTAGAGGCAAACACTATGCTTCCAGAGAAGTGGATCAAGTACTTCGTGGATGAACGGATAAAAGTAATTGAGCGTTTATGTAAGGGAGAAGACCTAGGAAAAGAGGATTTCTTAATATCATTCACTCGGACAACACCCGTAGTAATAACTGACGGACCAGCGGGTCTTAGTGGTAGTGTTAAAATGGTTGGTTTCGTCCCTAAAAAGGAATACATCAGAGAACTAGCTATGAAAGCATATAATTATGCATATGTTAACAGACCAAATTCTATGCGAGAAACAGCATGTATATTATTACAAGAGTTCTATAGAAAGGAACTAATGGATCTTGAACTGATCGGTGGATTGGAGATGGGGTTTAAACATAGCTGGGAAAACATCAAACAAACCAAGAAAGCCACATTATTATTCTATACCCCTCCAGTAATCAGCTTCGAGGTTAGAACAATAGTCGAGATCCATGACTCAGAAAAAGACCCTTATAGAATTTATCTCAACAGCATACACGATATATTCCACTGGGATGGATCCAAGAGTAATTATCCAGCATACTTATTCAAAATCGTCGAGATCTATGATAATTCTGCTTATAGAGGAGGATTTGGCAAAAAGATTTATCCATAATAATGTATTGGGACAGATTATTTCATGTGTTTCTCCCTAAGAATTTTTTAACAGTACCTGGTAAACACTTAGTTATTTCCTCGTAAGCTTCTTTCAAACTAAGCATCACTGGTATTTTTCCTCTTCTCCACACATACACGTATGGTTCTGTACTATTTTCCTTATTTCGTAAGAATATCCTTATGATAATGTCTGATACTGATGATTGCATTCGGAATTGTTCTTCATTTATATAGCTATAATGCCTTATAATGATCTTCCCCTTGCTCTTCAAGTAGTAGAGCTGATTCGTTAATAAGTTGTAGTATCTATACGGGTCGCTTTCCATGAGTGGGGTAAGTAATTCTACACCGTGAAATACTACCATGTCTGGATCATATTGTTCTACGAGTTCCATCTCGGTCATTAATAATTCTTCTATAGACATTCCGTAGGGGTTTAATCCTTCATATATAGCATACTTTTCAATAAGTTCGTTAGGGACTTCCTCATTAATAATTTCTCTGATCACATTCTTAATTATTGTTTTAAGCTCATTGGGTCCGTACTTATAGCTTATAACTAGTGTTTTTAGTTTGTTAGTTAATGCTAGATCTATTGCTATGAAAGCTATGTATGGTATTCTGGCATATGGTGGTGTAACTAGTAGTATTGATTCACCAGCGTATATATCTCCAATATACTTTTTCAATATACTTGTTGTGAATTTGAAGGGCTTTACAAATCCCTTAATTTCTTTTAATAGAGGGGGAACGAATACTT
>JAMOPC010000397.1 GCA_027064845.1 Desulfurococcales archaeon
TTAGATCACTTAAAAAATATTGATTAAGAAAGAGTTTAAGCAGCATGTAGATCAGAATACATGATATTGATAAAGAAAAAATATTATGCAGAGTTTTTCTATGTTTAAATCTCAAATCAATATCAGGCACGTATCCTCCTAATGCCCCTATGAAAGCATATATAATACTATTCATAAGATCGGTTCCTAGATAAAGGCCGAGAGAAAAACCTATGAAAACATGTACAAACCTGTACATCAAAATACACCCATTATGGAGAGGTCAGCAGAGGACCACTTCTTCACCTTTCAGGTTCGATCCCGGGGTATTTCTTCATCCCACAATATATTTCTTTACTATATGTGATTTAATATACTAGTTTCTTATCGATCCATATAAATTGTTTTGGCTTATAGATTTTTGGGAAATATTGTTTCTCTTTTCCAAACCTCTTAATCGGCTTCATCAAGTGCTTGAATGCACGTGGCGGAGGCTCATACCATCCGGGCTTTAGGTCTCTTGGTATAATCTTTTTTATCTTAGTAATAGTAGTGCTTCTATAACCACATTTTGGGCATTTAAACCCTTTTCCTCTACCCATGCTCTTCATCCTAGCACCACAAATAGGGCACTTTGGGTTTTCTAACCTTATAATGGGCTTAACTGTTACAATGTGTATTTTTTCAATATTGATTGTTGCTGGATGTATAGAACTCGGAGGCCTAACCATACCTAGTAATTCTATTTCGTCTCCGGGGTGGAGTTTCTCAACAATATTTCTGAATCCTCCTGTGGGTTCATAGGCTGCAGCATCCATAATTCTTTCTCCATCTGTAACCTTCAATAATACGTGGCCGCCTATTATCCTCTTAGGCTTATCATAGACCCATACCCTTACCCATACTCCCCTGTATGGGTAAGCTTTTGATAAATTAGGTATTTTTGCTAAGTGCTGGTCTGTATGCTGGTTTGTTCTATATATTACAGCTTGTTCTATGGGTTCTAGCGGCTTTATTAATTGATAAGATTTTCTCAGAACTTCTGGTTCTTCACCACGTAAACCAAATAAAACAGGGTCAGGCCCATGGGGGATGATGAGTGGTCTGTTTATTTCATAGTCAAAGTTGAGTATAAGGTCTTCACCATATTGTTTATCAATCTCTTTTATGCTCTCAAGATCGATTTTTCTTGGTTTACCATAATTTTCCTCTACTCTATAAGCAATGAGTTCAAATGTATAATCTCCTTCTAATAGTCTATTGCCAATTCCACTAAATACTCCGACAAGCCCTCTCTTTTTGTTGCCAAGGCTCTTCCACATAATTCTATTCTTGTCTTTGCTTAGTATTCTGAATAATAGATCTAGAGGCACAATATCATTTACTGCTTTTCTCCCCAGCCATTTCAAATAATTGCTTATCTCTCCAATGTATAATCCTATTGCTGGCTGGTGTTGTGGATGATAATATGCTCTAGTATATGACTCTGTATACTCTACTGCTTCTTCAAATAAATCTATTGCTTCATCATAGTTGCTAACTCTTAACCTGATAACAACCGATCCATTTCCACGTGTTTTCCAAGGAACACCTGGGTTTAATCTGATTAGATTCGGATAATCAATTAATTCTATTTTTCGTTCTTTTATCCATTTAAGCAGTAATTTAGATACAAGGTGAGTCGTGCACCCGCCTTTAGGTGAGTCTATGTCGTCAAAACCTATGTGTATGATCATAGTGTTTATGTCCTCTTCATAGAGATTATTCTAGGAGGCACTTGGCCCCAGCTAATACTAGGGGTAATGCTATTGTTGCATCAGCATATACTACAATGTTTTTACTAGCTGGTTTAAGCTTATTCCAACTAATTGCTTCCCTGGGCTGAGCACCGCTTAAGCTTCCATCATATTCTACAGCTGTTGTTATATACACTGTATAGTCTAGGCCATCTTTGAACTGAGCCCACCATATTGTATGATGTTTACTTATACCACCACCAATAATAATTGCTCCTAGCTTGTTTGATTCAAACACTATATCCATTAACTTCTTCTCATCACCTACTATATCAAGCTCTATACCCGTGAAGGGGCTCTGTATAACTATGTTCGTGCCGAAAGCACCATCAACTATCCCAGGCACGAATACTGGGACTTTCTTTATACTGGCTGCTCTAAGTATGCTATAGGGATCATTTATTCTCTTACCAGCTTCCCATAGTATCTCGCTGGGAGTCCACTTCTTCTTCTCTTTACTTATGTCCTCGAGTAGTTTACGTGTAAACTTCTCTATGGCCAAACCATAGTTTTCCATGGGGATGAAGACATTACCTAATCTATGGATCTCCATGACCTTTAATAATGAGTCATCATAAAACCAGTCTCCCTTATAGTAATGATGTCCTGTGCCTCTCGCAATATCGTGGTCTATTGTTCCACAAGTGGTAATGACTACATCTACGTATCCCTCTAAAATCATTTGTGCTAATACCCCACGTAAACCAGTAGATACTAAGTTACCAGTGAATGCCAAAAACTTTGTGACCTCGCTATCCTTGATCATTTCAGCAAATATTTCAGCCGCTCTAGCTATATGCCCAGCCATAAATCCGTGAGCTTCGCGAAGAGCATGTATAAGATCACATACACTCATATCTTTTTTGACAAAATAGTCTTTCACAGGATTCTTTAACAGTTCCTCTCTTGCTTCACCAAGTAGAGGAATATCACGTATATCCATCTTGATCATCTCTGCATAGCTTATTCGATAAAGTCTGATTAAAAAATAGCTTATGTTATAATATTAGGATTGTGATACTTAGATAATAATAGTTAGTAAAAACGATGATCTCTATGATTGATTTATATCTTTACCTACTTAAAAAGAGAAAAGCAAGTATTGATGAGATAATAAGGGATTTAAGGATAAGCCGAGAAGTGGTAATTGAAAAGATTAATGTAATAAAGGATCACATTAATATTGATAATGAGATAATAGTGGTTAACAATCCATTATTTTTAGCAACATTTCTTATAAGACAAGGGGTATCGTTTAAACGGGTCTCAAAATATCTTGATTGGAGGGATTTTGAGAGATTTTCAGCAGAAATTCTCAGTGCTCATGGATACTTTGTTATAAATAATTTTAGATTAACAAAACCAGTTATGCTAGAAGTCGATGTCATAGGTATAGATCAGGGGAGTGGTAGGGGAATAATTATTGATTGTAAGCATTGGAGTAAAGGAATTTATAGGAGCGCATTAATAGAGATCGCTAGTAAACATATTGAAAGAGTAAGGAAGCTCCTGAAGCATTTATCTTGGGCAAAAAACAAGTGGAGGTATTTCAAGTTCCTCAAAGAAGCCATTCCATTAATAGTAACACTTACTACACCAAGCATTAGATTCTATGAAAACACCCTAATAGTATCTATACAAGAACTTAATCAAGTTCTTAATGATATCTATGTAGTATTGGACGTATTCGGTATTAAGCCTATAAAAATAAAGAATATTTAATTTTCTAGTTATCTAGTGATAGACCATATATATCCTGCACGACAATAAATTATATTAGCATATTTCAAGTGTTGCAGGTGAGTTATTCATGGCCAGAATAGTATACCCTGAAGCAAAGTACATGAAGGAAATAATTGATTCTCTAGGAAAACTGGTAGATGAAGTAGCCTTTCAGCTAACCCCGGAAGGTTTAAGGGTTAAAGCGATAGATCCTGCTAGAGTAGCTTTAATAGATATTTATTTGCCTCAAACAGCTTTTCTAGAATACGATGTACCTGAAGAAATAATTGCTGGTTTATCAACGGCTAATTTGTCTAAGTTGCTCAAGAAGGTTAAGAAGGGAGACAAATTTGTTATGGAGGTTTCTGAGGAAAAAGTAGTAATAGTAATTGAGGCATTGGTTAGGAGAACGTATAAGTTCAGAAACTTAGAAGTCCCATTACCAGAGGTTCCTGAGGCTCAGCTAGAAT
This sequence comes from Desulfurococcales archaeon, assembly GCA_027064845.1. Lineage (GTDB taxonomy): Archaea > Thermoproteota > Thermoprotei_A > Sulfolobales > Desulfurococcaceae > JAGHDU01. The sequence goes on from JAMOPC010000397.1 coordinate 3,968, forward strand.
TTAATGTTGAAGCACAAATGCTTGTAGACGTGATTAAGCATGCTATTAAGGATGCTGAAACTGTAGGTGATCTTCTGGAACTAGAAGCACCTGATCAAGAAACACTCTATCTTAGAGGTAGAGGAGTAAGCGTGACTGAAACAAAGCTAACAACGGGAATGCCTGCACTCTTATCGCTTGAAGTCAAGAATCCTAGTAAGTCAGCTTATCAGCTCGAATACTTAAAACACGTAGTTAACCTAACCAAGATAGCTGAGCTTGCAACTATCAGGTTCTCAACAGATATGCCGTTAGAACTCGAGTTTAGTCTTAGCGAGGGAAGAGTAAAATACCTTCTCGCACCAGCCGCTATATAATGAATCATATATTATCCAGGATAGTGCTGATAAGAAATGAGTAAGGGAAACATTGCTGTAAGAGTTTTTGAGATCATAGGCAATATAACGAAGAAACTGGAACTTAGAAATATTAAATTATCTATATTGAATGATCCATCAACAATTCTTTACGGGATTATTGATGTAATTAATGAGACGAGGATCATAGTCTATTCCGATGATATCCAAAATAAGATAGATGATATCGCATACATAGTAGCTGACGAGCTAGGAATGCATCACTATATAAAAAGCATAGCTGACTCATTGAAAAACTATGGATTATCTGTTCTTAATCCATTATTCGTACCGATAACTATCATTGAACTAGCCAAGAATAGGGTTGATCATGAATGTATTAATAATTCTTACAAATACAATTACAATGATAAGTACATCTATGTTCCCAAAATAGAACCCTTAATAGCTAAGCTCTATAATTATTATAAGTATCCATACACACAGTACTCCATGGCATTATTTATTCTTCATCAGAAAAGGATAAATATAAAGTACTTAGAATCATTATTCAAAGAACTTGGATTAGAGATCAATGATTTTTACTCAAAGATTGAACGAATCAGAGATTTCTTCAAGATTTTCCCTGAGTTATCAAAGTATGTTCATAAATAATTCGACTTCTAGAGAAAATATATAACCCACTATAATATTTTCAACAATAGAATTACAAATAGAGGGAGAAAAACATGGTCACAACAGAGAGATTGTTTGATAAACTAAAGCCACAAAGCCCGGGGCAGGAAGAGATAAAGAAAGCATTCATGAATAAAAGATACGATATAATAGGATTGTTCGGACCAACTGGTTCAGGTAAGAGCTTATTCAGTGTTGTTTACAGTATTGATGCAGTGCTTAATGGCGAGTATTCAAGATTCATATTGTCCAGACCAATAGTAGACGTTGTTACAGGAAAAGAATTAACAGCAGCTGATATTGGTCAACTATACTATGAAATAGCGATCAGTTACTTAAAAGATATATTGACAGGATTTGTAGAGTGGGGCATAGTAAAGAACCTCTTAGATTCAGGAAAAATAGTTGTTGCAGATACCCATTACTTGCGTGGCAGAACATTTGACGACTCAATAATATTCCTTGATGACGCACAGAGCATATCCCCGGAAAGTGCTATAGAAATTATGATGAGAATAGGTAGGAACAGTAGATTCATCATTGCCGGAGACCCTGTATTTCAGAAACCCTATGAGAGATCAGACGGTGCATCACTACTAAGAGAGATATTATTAGGAGAAGAAACAGCCAAAGTAATAGACCTTGGTCTAAAAGATATTGTAAGACCAGGTGCTAGAAGAGGGATTAGGCTACTCCTAGAAATGAGAATGAGGAGAAGAACACTAAATGATATAGAGAAACAAATAATTGATTCAGCAAGACTTCACGCACCTGACGCAGATATCATAACCGTTGTAGAATTCGTTGATGAGAAGAAAACATTTGATATACAATCCGAAAACGTGCCAGACGCATTAATTGTTGTAAAAGAGGGACACTTAGGTAGAATCATTGGTAAGGGTGGTGAAAGAATAGAGTCTATTGAGGCTGATACAGGGCTACGACTCAGAGCCGTAGAACTTACTCTTGACTTCAAACCATTCATAAGAGCAATACATCCAGTAAGCTGGGTATACAAGTTCATAACCGACGTTGACTTCGCAGGACCAGACCTAGCGATTCGTGTAGAATCAGAAGCTTATGGTGCCTTCGTGGGTCAGAAAGGATTCCATGTTAAGTTCTTAGACGCTGTAATGAAGAAGTTGATTGGTGCGGGTGTTAAAGCAATAGAGGTAGGAGAAAAGAAGAGGAGAAGATAATTCATTGCTCCACATATGAATCAATAACAACCTGGTATTTCCTAGGCCCTATTGTTCTAACAATCCTTTTATTTAATATATCGATTTTTCTCACTCCCAAAGCCTCGAGTTCATTAATTAATTGTTTTTCCCCAATGGTGAGGGGGTTTTCGCCTTTTTCAGCATCTATGTGGAGGTAGACATGAATGTATCCTTTTCCACTTCTTAGTGCTTTTAATGCGTATTTTAAATACGAAAGAGCTAGTTCTGGATAGGGCATTAATACTCTATCACACGTGTTGACTAATTGTCTCTCTACTATTTTCGCAGCATCGCCTAAGTAGGGCTTTACTATGTCTTCGACTTTGTTTAGCTTAATATTTATAACCATGTACTTGTGAGCATACGGGTTAATATCTATACTGTGAACTATTTTTGGTTTTGAATATTTAGCGGCTATAATACTGAAGAAACCTGCTCCAGCGAACATATTTACTACTATTTCTCCAGGTTTAACTTGTTGTGCTATTCTCTTATGCTCATAATTAAGAGTAGGTGAAACATATACTTTTGTTATGTCGACCTTAAATAAGCAACCATGCTCCTTATATATGGTTTCACTACGTTTCTCACCAGCTAAATGAACGTATTTCCTAAGCCTATAAGGTCCCTCAACACCTGGTAACCCAGCCCACACGCTCTTAACATATGGTAGTTCTTTAATAATCTTTTCAGCCAACGGAATAAGCTCTTCCGGATCCATATCAAAGGGAACTCTTATTACTGCGATATCGCCTATAATCTCTATTCTTCCCCATATCTTTCTTGCTTTTTCATCTCCTAGCACTTCTCTTGCTATTTTTCTTAAGAACTTTCCCCTACTCATAATTTTTATCCCTATAAGCAATTATGATTGAGTATTCTTTATCAGAAAAATTTGTCATGGTATCTTATTACTTCTAGAAGCATAATATTTACAATATTGTTTTATAGGGCAGTTTTTGCAATCAGGATTTTTTGCCTTACATGTAATTCTTCCATGTGTTATAAGTAATAAGTGAGCTTCAAGATAGTGTTTCTCATCTAGTTCCTTCATCCACCATCCAGAGATCTTTTCATATGAGGGTTTATCGACTACTCCAAGTCTTAATGTTATTCTCCTAATATGTGTATCTACAGGGAAAACTGGTTTATTGAAATACATTAATAATACTACATCTGCGGTTTTTTCACCTATCCCAGGTAAGTTCATGAGAAGTTTTCTTCCCTCTTCTATGGATGAGTTTTTGATCTTATCTATTAGTTCTGTAACAAATTCCTTATTTGAGAATATTTTTGCTAGTTCAATTATTCTCTTTGCTCTCTGAAAATGCATTCCAGCGGGTTTAATGAGAAAAGCTATTTCTTCAGGTTTTTTCATAAGTATTTTTTCAGGTGTAATGCTCCCTAAGTTACTTAATAGGTTGTTATAAGCTCTTATTGCGTTCTTATCGCTAGTGTTTTGACTGAGTAATACACCTATTATGAACTCGAATAGATCCTTGTTCTTTATTCTGGGGGCAATGAATTCATTTAAGTTAATTCTATATTTCTTTTTTAACTTTCTATAAATTTCTTCGCCGATTCCCAATTTTTGCACCAAAGTAATCCCTAGGTCTTTACGGGTATATTCTACCCCTATAGCGTGGGAACGGGATAGCGTCTCTTATATGGTCTAATCCAGCGATCCACATGACGAGTCTCTCGATTCCTAGGCCGAAGCCGCTATGTGGTACTGAACCGTATTTTCTTAGATCGAGATACCATGTATAGTTGGATGGATCGTATCCTTGTTCTACAATTCTCTGGTATAGTTTTTCATAATTATCTTCACGTTCGCTTCCACCGATTATTTCTCCATATCCTTCGGGTGCGAGGAGGTCGAATCCAAGAACTACTCTTGGATCGTTAGCGTCTATTTTCATGTAGAAGCTCTTGATTTCTTTCGGAAAATGTGTTATGAAGAATGGTGTTTCAAATTCTTGAGTCAATATCCTTTCCTCGTCAGCGCCAAGGTCTTCTCCCCACTCTATATTCACTCCTTTCTTCTGGAGAATAGTTATTGCTTCATCATACTTTACTACAGGGTAGTCGGGTTCTCTGGATCTCTTTAGTACGTCTAGTTTTCTCCCGAGAAATTCTAGTTGTCTCCTATTTGTTTCCAAAACCTTGTCAACTATGTATGCTACGAGTTCTGCTGCAACCTTCATCATATCCTTCATGTTATACCATGCTGCTTCTGCTTCCAAATGCCAATACTCTGCTAAATGTCTCCTTGTCCTTGATTTTTCTGCTCTAAAACTAGTTGTTAAACTCCATACCTTCTCCAAGCTATATATAAGTACTTCGAGATAGAGTTGTGCGCTTTGACTTAGATAAGCTGTTTTATCAAAGTATTTTACTGGGAATAGTGTTGCTCCTCCTTCTAC
>JAMOPC010000398.1 GCA_027064845.1 Desulfurococcales archaeon
AGCGTCAGCATCATGGCTTATGAAGAATACGGCCCTGAATTAATAAGGTTAGCTAGGAATATTGAGGTTAGGAAAATACTCGATATCTTACGAGGCATAAAACCATGGAGCATAAACATACCAGAAAAGAAACAAAGATTTAAGCATGGAGAACTAACTGGTTATGAATTAGGGAAAGACATAGAAAGAATAGTTCCTTCAATACTAGCTCTGCCAGACGAGTTATTTTATATAAAATATCTCGAGAATAGACTACTCCTTTATCAGAAAATGCTTAGCCAAGGAAAAGGCCCCTTATACGTACTATTAGATAAGTCAGGATCAATGGATGGTATGAAGATGACATGGGCTAAAGCTGTTGCTCTAAGCCTATATATGAGAGCTATTAAGGAACATAGAGAGTATTACTTCAGATTCTTCGATAGCATACCTTACCCATTAGCGAAGGTTGAGAAACGTCCCAAAGCTAGTCAAGTACTTAAATTAATTGATTATATTGCACAAGTACGTGGTAGTGGTGGAACAGATATTTCTAAAGCAATAATAACAGCGTGTAATGATATAAGGGCTGGGAGTGTTAATAAAATGAGCGACATAATACTGATTACTGATGGTGTTGACCGAATAGCTGAGCAATTAGTACTCTACAATCTTAAACGCGCTAATGCAAGATTAATAACAGTAATGATTATGGGGGATAATAAGAGCTTGAAAAACATATCTACAAAATACTTCTCAGTCATGAAGCTGAGTCAGAAACACTTACTTCAGATTGTTGAGGTATAGATTCACTATTTATATTCATAGATGTTTCTCGTGGTTTCCTATAATATGATATTATGATGAGATCACCAAGAATAGGAATTAATGGTAGAAAACTGTACTCCATAAGTACTAGTGAATCATAGTTTTTGATAAACTCTATTCTTCTATATACGTAATTAAAGTTCTTTACAGAACAATTAAATGGTACAATGATGATGGCTGTTTCGGTATTGACTCTCAAGATCCCAGTATAGTTCTTTGTATTAAAAGCGATTATCTTTGCTGAAGAATTAGTTGTAAGCTCCATATATGCTAGTGTAAATGGCTTATTACTAGAGATATGGATAAGAGCCCGGTGCTTAACAATATCTGTAACAATAATGTTTTGTTGCTCATATATTTTGAGTGGACGTGTTGTATGAAATGTTTCAATATCGGTTGAGGGCTGAATATATGTATTATGATATAGTAGATATGTCGGGATAATTAAACCCAATAATACAAGTGATAAGAAGAATATCTTCACATTTTCCCTATAAACAAGCTTATATAAACCAATATAGAGTACTAAGACAATAACACTTAATATCACAAGATAAGTATCTACACCATAAGCATTAATAGCTATAACATCATTTGTGGACTCACCTATATAACCCGTGGAGAATAATACACCATTAATCCTCATCACGATCAAGTCGTCAGTCCTTATATCATAAATACTTACTCTATAGCTCGTCTTCATAGGCAAAACTATGAATCCTAGGTCTTTGGCCATAAATCCGCCAACAAAAACGGTCTCAGAAGCTATAAACACATTTAGTAATATTAAGCA
>JAMOPC010000399.1 GCA_027064845.1 Desulfurococcales archaeon
TTTTTTTAATAATTAATTTTTGTTAGAAGTGTTTGTTTTATAAGTTCTATTTTCTTATTATTAATTATTGGGTAACAATCTTGTTTAGGCTAGAAATAGTCAATATTATTGCTAGGACCCAGTTGCCAATGGAAATAGATTTGAAGAAACTAGCCGAGGAAATAGGTGGCGAGTATAGGCACAGGAGGTTCCCGGGACTGATTAAGCGATTCAATGGTCTAGGTACGTTTCTGTTCTTTAAGAATGGTAAAGTATCAATTGTTGGCATTAAATCCTATGATGATTTGCCGAGGGCCTCGTACTTGTTGAAGAAACTATTTAACTTGTCTAGGCGACCTAAACTGTTTGTTAAGAACGTTGTTGTAACTGTTTACTATAATGACTGGTTACCAATAGAAAAGTTTGCAAGTATTTGTGGTAACGAGTGTTTCTATGAGCCAAAAGTATTTCCAGCACTTAGTTATAATCATAAGAATATAACGGCACTAATATTTGGGAGTGGTAAAGTAATAATGAGTGGCTCAAATAAACTAGAGGACTATTATGAATTGGCCGAGTACTTGGACAATGTCTTTTCCACTCTTAGGGGCGGGGCACAAGATAATAAAGCTTTTTCAATGTCTTCTTTCTCTAAATAACCCTTGGTCAAGGCACACTTTACTATTGTCTTCATTGGTTCTATATCGTTTTTAGCTGAATAAAGCAATACTGTCCTAACAATTATGTGCATGGCTTTTCGGCAACTGTTCCAACTATAGTATTTTTCGCAAATATTTAGGTAAGTATTGTATAGTTTTTTGTCGTGTTTTATAATATTGACTATTTTTGAAATATTGAGCGAGTTATTGTTTTTGACCAAATATATTATTCCTACCGTTTCTTTTTGGAAATGTTTTAAAACATGGACAAACACTATTTGCCAATCATACATTATTTATCCCAAAAATTATTTGTATAGTACACTTTATATTTTGATTCTTAAACAAGAATAAATAGGTGAAGTCTATGGAAGAACCTGTAATGCCGGAAGACATATCTTCACCATGGATAGAAGAGCTAATGAGGTATATTCTCAAATATGGTGTACCTGTCCATAATCTAGAAGATACAATGGCCTTATTAGACAAAATTGCCAATTTTGGCGACTATGATTCGTTCATCAATGTATTAACCATGGTAATGAGTAACCTAGAGAGTCCACCGTACTATATATTCCCAGCACCTATTGATGCGATAATAGTTGATGCAAAAATTATTTTTCCAGAAGAACTTTTAAAACTAGGTATAAGTACTAGGTCAAACATGACTACCTACGCGGTCCTAATATTTTACAAGATGCCCGGCAGTAATGAGGTAGAAATGGTCATGTGGAAAATGCATTATTACTCTGATAAAAACAAATTCGTATCAGAAGTCGCTTCATTCGCTGAGACTCAAAAAGTTATCCAGGGTCTTCAGCAAAAATATGAGGGACAAACCAAGTAATACGGCTGCCAAGTAATTCTTAAGAATAATGGCAATTATTAGGATGGATACCGTATATATGATTCTTTTTTCTATAACTTTTATTTTCGTTATCTCTTTTACTGATAACTTTATGCTCCAATAAACATTAATGGCGGAAAATACCAGTATCAATACATTTATTATTTGAATAATGTAATCATACATGTTTTTTACCCATTATTGATATAGAGTAGGCATAAATATTTTTATTTATTTATGCTTTTATGAGAACTAATTTGGTGAAAAAACATGGCCATGAGCTACGCAGACCCAGTCCAAGCCCAAAGATTCATATTAGCAATAGTAGTTGGAATTGTATTAATAATTGTTGGTGCAGTAACTGGCACTGTTGCCTATGCCATCGGTGACTATGTATTACAGCAATTAAATCATACTGAAGGAGTAACTATTAGTCCCCAAGCAAACTTCCTAGCGACTGTAACTAATGTAATATCTCCAGCCTTCACAATACTTGGAGTGGTCGTAATAGTAATTGCGGCAGTAGGTATTATAAGACTATTATTCTCAACGGTTGCCGACTTCCAGACAATGGCTGGAATGGTCACTGGTTAAAAATAGGTATTAACCATAAATAAAATAGTTTAAAACAATATCTTTTTTTATATTTTCAACATATTCTATTCTGGGGTAACAATAATGACTACCGAGGCACTATTATCTATACTGTTTTCACTGATATTCTCTGTTGCACCAATATACTTCTTGGCAAAGGTTCGAGAAGTCCATAATTATCTTTATGGTGTAGTGGTTTGTATGTTTTCCCTTGTTTTCTTGTTGGCAATTTCTTATGGCTTGTCTGTGGAACATTATGGTTATAGACAAGTAACATATACTAATACTACTAGTAACGAGACAATTACGGTAGAGGAACCACTTTATAGGTCTAATCCCTATGTTGTATTCTTGCTTATCCCTATTATTCTTAACTTGGTTGTCCTGATTCTATACGCTTTTCTCTGGTTAACAATTAATTATGTGCCAGTGATTTCGATTAGAAAAAAGTAGGCATAAATATTATTAGTCAATAATCAATAATTGAATAACCAATAATTGGGTGAATGGAATGAGAGCCACAACTTGGAGACATAAATTTGCTGAAATAGTACGTAAGTGCTGGGAATACGCTAAAAAGTTCCCTAAGGGACAGAGGAGAGACGCCTACAGAGAGTGTTGGGCAAAATACAGGTAAGCTCTTCTATGATAAGGTCCTAAAACCAAATAATCTTTTTTATTAACCCCTAAATATTTCTCTTCTAAAACATTTTATTAGGTGAACAAGTTATGAGGAGAAACATTTACCAAGGACATAGGAGTTGTTATGCAATAAATGAGGGAATATATGTTCCTGGCCATGGTGTAAACTTACAGACAGCCGTAAGTATTGCGTACCTGATATTTAGGGACTTTAGGAGAGGTTGGACCTATGATCACCAGTGCAGAAAGATACCTATGGACTTCGAGCTTATGAGGAAACGCCTGTTTTACCTAATACCTTTGGCTAGGAAACACTATGGGAAAGAAGAGGAAAAGAAGGTCAAGGAATTCGTCACTAAAGCGTTCTTGCAACTAGGCATACCAAGAGAATACAGGAGATACATCAAGATAGTTGGTCTAGAGAAACTCAAGGTACCAATCGAAGTAAAGGTGCCGGTCAGGAAAAGAAGGATCAGGAGATAACTTTGCTAAAGTTCCTCAAGAAACTTGTAAAGTTTAGGCCTCCCAGAAAAAAGACCGCGGCATATTTAGAAATAGACTTGCGTGGACGAGTAATTGTTTTACCCAATGGTAAACGTATTAGGGCTAAAGAAATCTTGCCGATAAACAATGAATTAGTGTTAGTAAGAGACATTTTTGGTCGCGAGCACTTAGTAAGGTTAAATACTCATTAGGCTTTTTTCTTGTTTCTAAATATATAAAAGATATATAAAAGTCCTCAGAAAGTATAGAACTAGTTCAATAATAAACTGTTTTATATCATGTTCCATGATATAAAGATAAATTTTCTTATATATAAAAACTATTTTGGGTGAAAAAGGTATGGAAACAAAGTACTCGATAATAGGAATTATTATATTGGGAATGTTAGTTCTTAGCCTTGGATACGCTTATTATCAGAGCCAGAGAATCTATGTTTTAAAACAAAAAATAGTACTCGGTAACGAGAAACCAGGATACGCTTCTTTGAGGCTTAGTGCTAGTTATCACATACAGGTATATAGGCGTGGAGAACTGATTGCCGAGAGAACGAAAAGAAATGATCCAATAAGCATACAATGGTACCGTATGTTGGCTAACATGATGTTTGGGTTTGTACATAGTGGTTCACTCACGTGGCTTGATACAGGTGGAAACGCTAGAAGTTGGATAGATACTGGTTTTGAAGGATATACTCCAGAACCATATATCGCTTTGGGCTCAGGTATTGGGACTCCTTCCAGAAATGATTATAAATTATTTAACTTGGAAGTTTATGATGTTGCTACATGCTATGTAGAAGATGATGCAGCTAATAGTCAATATATTCTTATATATACGAAATCATTTACGATAAAAAAAACTTTTATATTAACTGAAGTTGGATTGGAATTGTTTGCTGATGTTAATCCACATGGTTATTTTACTTACGCATTTTTACTTGTTGCTCATGACTCTGTATCTCCTAGTATTAATTTATCAATAGGTGATGTTGTAACAGTTACGTACCAAATAGTTATACCGTATAATACGAATGGGCCATTTACACGTTGGTTTTATAATGCACTTATAAAATACTGGTTAGGTTATCGTGGCCCACTAACATTAAAAACGGAATCATCACAAACTGGAGCCATAGATACCGGGTCAAGTGATCATTCAAGTGCTGAAGATACTGAACAAGAATATGTATGTGTTGAAATTGGTAGTTCAACAAGTGGAATTAACCCATTATTCGAAACTTATGCCTTGGGGAATAGAGGAAAGACAATAGGTTTCTCTGATCCAGACTTTTTAAAAGAAATTAATGAAACAAATACCTTTACAATACACTATGTTGTTTCATTCTCATTTGTAACAGCGACTACTATCAGCGAAATCGGTGTTAGTTATTATACAGATACATATTATTATGAGTCGTCTGATCGGTCAGCTTATGATCGTTATCTTTGGCTTTACTGGAGTCTTGCTAGCCCGATTAATGTTAATGCTGGTGATGGTCTCCGTGTAGAAATTACTATTGAGATACCGTATACGTGAAGAGCTCAATAACTAGTATTGTTGGGTGAAAAACGTGCCGTACAAAGAACGTGTTAGGGACACTTTATTATTGTTACTATTATTACTTGCAATAGTACCGTTGCCAATAATGCCTATCCAGGGTACCCTAAGTAACGGGGCCTACAGTGATAAACTAGTCGTAACGACCCACATATCGGGTGGAACGATAATTGCTCCTCACCTATATGATTGGTACTTTGACGGGAAGGATGGCTATGTATTGTTTTATCCTTCAATATCTATTGTTGATCATGTGGTGTTTGAGATAAAATATAAATATACTGGATCTACTACTGATGATAAACAACACTATATATTTCAATGCGACACGACAAGGTTGACAGTTGATAATAGAGTATCTATTAATAGAGAAGGTGGCCTATTGTCATTGACATATAATGAGAGTGGCAACAATATGTACGAGTATTGGGGTAACGACTTAGTTGTTGGTAATCAATGGCAGAAAGCAGTACTTGATATAAACTTAACACATACAACACTATATCTTAACGACGCTTACATTGGATCCATCGCTCATAGTGATTGGACAGATATAAAGGACACCAGTTACATGTATATAGGATATTCGCCTTCGACATCAATATATTTTATTGGAGAAATAGCTTATCTAAAAATACAAAAACAAAACACGGAGTTCATAGCAGATCCAACATTTTACAATGGTACGTATTACTTTGATCTTATTAATAATGTTATCGGTTCTCCGCATGGTAGTATTCAGAGAGTGATCTCTAATAATAAGTGGCTCTGGGTAATAACAAATGTAACCAATGATGGTTATGTTCACTTGAAGTTTTTCCCCTTTGGTTCTATTGTTAGGTTCAGGGACCCAGAGACTAATGGAATAGTTAGGGAAGTTCGCGTATCTGACAATGATATTGCAATAGATATTTCTCCCGGCAACTATGTAGTAGAAGCCATAGTGCCCAAGGAAATGAGATCAACCGAGGACCTAGTGGTGGAAAACATAGAGATAGTTGGAGGCACAATAATAGCGCCACATTTATATAACTGGTACTTTGACGGAGTAGACGACTTCATAGAAGTAGCAGATGATTCAAGTTTGGATATTCTTAAAGAAGTAACAGTTGAAGCACTGGCTTGTCCTATGCATGTGCCTGAATTAGATGAACGTGTAATATCAAAAAATGGATGGGGCGGTAACTATGACTTATACTGGCATGCCGATGGGTACTGGGTGTTTGATGCAAAATTCTCGGATGACATAACCCGTGCTGTAAACTCATATAATACTAATCCAGAACTCAACAGTATAGGAAAATACCACCACGTTGTAGGAAGAGTTATGGATGAGAAATTATCACTAATAATTGACTTAACAGAAATTACTACAAATATTCCATCGGGTCTTGAACTAGTGGCTAATCATAACCCAGTCTATATTGGAAAATACGGATACTTCTATGGTTATATATCCTTTGTCCGTGTCTATGACCGTGCACTAACTGATTCTGAGATTAGTGCTAGTTATAATGACCATGTTATCAATGCTTCTGGTTTGGTACTGTTTCTTGACCCTACTTTCTACAATGGTACTCATTATATTGATTTGTTGAACTCTAGCCTTGTCGGTACTCCCTATAATGGTGTGGAAAGAGTAGAAGATGAAAACAAGTGGCTGTGGATAGTAAGTGGTGCTACCAATGATGGGTATGTTCACTTGAAGTGGTTTCCAGTAGGCACTATTGTCCAATTCTATGAGCCCAGCACTAATAACTTGGTAAAGGAGGTCCACATATATTCAAACGACGTAATCGTATCGTTACCGAATAATAACTATACAGTCATAGCTAAGGTACCTAGCCACAAATACATAGAGCTAACAACAAATATGCAAAACTATATAACTATAAATACAACAACATACATAGATAAAGGATACATAATAGCACCACATTTATATGACTGGTACTTCGATGGAGAAGACGACTTCATAGAAGGCTCTTTATCGGGATATTATGGAGTATCCATTGAGATGTTTATGAAGCCTATTCTACAGCCAACGGATAAAAGAACCTTTCTATTAGAATTTTATAGTCCTACTTCGCTTGACATAGTATATGATCCCAGATATACTCCATATAAGATAAGGGGATATCCTAAGGGTAGTACGGCAAGTACAACGTTGTCAGTTTCATATACTTTAACCGAGGATTGGCAACACATAGTTATGTACTGGAAATGGGGTGGAACAGATAATAGGTTCAAACTATGGGTTAATGCAAGCTATGTAGGTGAAGACACTGATACAACCGATATAGGCACACCAATTGAATATACGAAATACAAAATAGGGTGCGCCTATGATTACCCATACAAAGGATATATCGCTTATCTTAAGATTTATAACCGTGCACTCGATAATGATGAAATCTTCACTAATTATAATGATCATGTCGTTAATGCTAGTGGTTTGGTGTTGTTTCTTGACCCGACATGGTTTAATGGTACTCATTATATTGATTTGAGTGGTTGTGGTAATCATGATGTTCCCTATGGTGGCGTGGAAAGAGTAGAGGACAATAATAAGTGGTTATGGATAGTGCAAGATGCTGTAAACGATGATTATGTGCATTTGAAATACTTCCCAGTAGGATCGGTAATAGAGTTTTACGATTCTGAGGGTTCTTTACTCTATTCATACACCGTCAGCGGAGAAGAAAACTCGGCAGGACTGGTAGAAGATTTTGCCATGAGCATCTCGTCCGGGAACTATACCATTGTTGCAAAAATACCTAGAAAGACTACCTTGGCACCACACTTGTTTAACTGGTACTTTGACGGGAAGGATGACTATGTAGTAGTAGATCATGACAGTAGTTTAGCTCTTACTGTTTTAAGTATTGAGGCAATGTTTTACACAATTAATAAGGATGTCCAAAGAGAATTAGTTGCTAAATATCATAACTATGAGTTGGTCATCAAAAATAACAATGTTTTGGCATTTGCATTTCAAGACATTAATAATACATGGCATAGTATTTATGGTTCATCGATTGTAGATGCAAATACGTGGTACTACGGTGCAGCAACCTTTGATGGCAGATACATAGCCCTTTATCTAAACGGAAAGTTAGATGAACGAGCAGATTTAGGATCAACATTTACACCAAAAATCCCCACAAACACACTAGACATAGGAAAACTATATAATTCAGGAACATACGATCTATACCACCTTAATGGATACATTGCTTTTGTCCGCATATACAATCGTTACTTACTAGATTCTGAGATTTTAACAAACTATAATGAATATATGATTAGTGCCAACGGCTTAGTATTGTTCCTAGATGCCACTTTCTACAATGGTACTCATTATATTGATTTGAGCGGATATAGTAACCACGGCATCCCGTATGGTGGAGTAAAAAGAATTGAGGCTAAAAAGAAGTGGTTATGGGTAATAGGGGAGTCGGAGGCTGTAAATATTGTTTCTCTCAAATTCTTCCCAGTAGGTACTACAGTTGAATTTATAAATGCAAATACTGGGAAAGTAGTGTATAAATGTACGTTGGAAAATAATGTGGACCAAGCCCTAATGATAGAGAATCACATGTTCAAATTACCGGTCGGAGAATACATTGTTAAGGCTAAGATACCTTATGGTGGCTATTTGAAGAGTTTTTCGCCAGAGAAAATACGGGTAGGCATTGGTGAGGACTTGCCTATTTATTTGGTCCTAGCCAATGATTTGTCGGGTACATGTACTTTGAACGTTAAGGTGGTAGATGACTCAAACACTACTAGAGCCGAAAAACAAATAAATGT
>JAMOPC010000400.1 GCA_027064845.1 Desulfurococcales archaeon
TAACTACTCTTAAACTATTAGAACCAATACATTCTTCTAAATTACATAGAGAGCTAAAACTCTTCTCAGCAACAAATGGTTTTTCTCCACCTTGAAAAATAGCTTTCACACCATATTTCTCGTATACTTCCTTATACTTAGCACCAATTCCACCGGGAGTTGCGTCAACAATTACATTAACTTCTTCTAATAAGTCTTCTAAAATACCGCTTGGCTCAATACCTGCTTCTTTAAAAACACTTATTTTGTCTTCTGGAACATAGAGTTTTAAACCATTCTTTACAATCATTCTAGCTAAATAATCAGGCCTAGTTTTTACAATGCCAACCAACTCCATATCAGGCATTAGCTGAACTGCTTCAGCTACTCGTTTACCTATTGTACCAAAACCATTAATGCCTACTTTGATCTTTCCCATAGATTATTCACCCCGTTTATTTTCGCTACTCAGAATATGTTTTAGACATCGATCAAAAAGTGGTAATATCTAAAAATAGACAATAAATTAGCCTAAGAACATCTTTGCTGATAATTCTAGTGCTTTTAGTGCTGGGAGAGTTTCTCCTGATAGGAATAGTAGTAATGCATTGCCTCCAGTTGACACGTGTATGTGGTCATTTACTAATGATTCATCGATCATGGATGCTAAGTGGCCTCCGCCGATTAATACAAATGCCTTGCTTTCAACAGCAGCATTTAATAACTTCTTTGTACCCTCACGGAATCTCTCGTCCTCAATGACTCCAGCTGGTCCTCTCATAACTACTATCTTGGCATCTTTAATGAACTCACTGTAAATCTTTGCTGTATGTTCACCTATATCCATGATCTTGCCCTTGATCTCGCCTAGTCCGGTGTTTTTAATCTCATTGTCAGCTAATACTTTGAAATCTATAGGTGTTTCAATAGGTGCTCCTCTCAACAATATGTGTCTTGCACGCGGTATTAGCGGCAAGACTCCTTTCTCTTCAAGATACCTCATGTTCTCAGTGCCTATGTTAATACCCTTAGCTACTAGGAATAATTGAGCCAATAATCCGGTTGTTAATATTCTATCAGCCATGTTGTTTCTTATAAGGTTCTCAATTACTCTTAACAAGTCTCTAACCTTTGTTCCACCTAATACGAATATTCTCGGTGACTCGAAACTCTCAGTGACTTTTCTTAAAGCATTAATTTCTTTCTCAAATAATGGGCCAGCCGCGCTTGGTAATACTAGTGGGAATCCAACTATGCTGGGTTGGCTTCGGTGAGCTGTCGCAAATGCGTCATTAACATAGGCATCGAAGAGTGATGCTAGTTTTCTAACAAATATTGTATAGCTCTGCTTCTCGGGAGTGGCTTCAATAACTTCTTCGGATACTAGCCTAAGATTATCGAGTAATAAGACTTCGCCGGGTTTAAGCTTTGATATTTCATTCCTAGCAGTTGGACCAATAACGTCGTCTACAAATTTTATGTCTAAACCAGTGTATTTTGATAAAAGCTCAGCATGTTTCTCCAACGTGATGAAGTCTAGTTCTCCTGGTCTGCCCTGATGGGATCCTATAACTAGTGCTGGATTATACTTATCCATTACTTCTTTGATCGTTTTCGCGT
>JAMOPC010000401.1 GCA_027064845.1 Desulfurococcales archaeon
TAACTACTCTTAAACTATTAGAACCAATACATTCTTCTAAATTACATAGAGAGCTAAAACTCTTCTCAGCAACAAATGGTTTTTCTCCACCTTGAAAAATAGCTTTCACACCATATTTCTCGTATACCTCCTTATACTTAGCACCAATTCCACCGGGGGTTGCGTCAACAATTACATTAACTTCTTCTAATAAGTCTTCTAAAATACCGCTTGGCTCAATACCTGCTTCTTTAAAAACACTTATTTTGTCTTCTGGAACGTAGAGTTTTAAACCATTCTTTACAATCATTCTAGCTAGATAATCAGGCCTAGTTTTTACAATGCCAACTAACTCCATATCAGGCATTAGCTGAATTGCTTCAGCTACTCGTTTACCTATTGTACCAAAACCATTAATGCCTACTTTGATCTTCCCCATAGATTATTCACCCTGTTTATTTTTGCTATTTAGGATATGCTTTAGACATCGATCAAAAAGTGGTAATATCTAAAAATAGAGAATAATTAGCCTAAGAACATTTTTGCTGATAATTCTAGTGCTTTTAGTGCTGGGAGAGTTTCTCCTGATAGGAATAGTAGTAATGCATTGCCTCCAGTTGACACGTGTATGTGGTCATTCACTAGTGATTCATCGATCATTGATGCTAAGTGGCCTCCGCCGATTAATACGAATGCCTTGCTCTCAACAGCAGCATTTAATAACTTCTTTGTACCCTCACGGAATCTCTCGTCCTCAATGACTCCAGCTGGTCCTCTCATAACTACTATTTTGGCGTCTTTGATGAACTCGCTGTAGATCTTTGCTGTATGTTCACCTATATCCATAATCTTGCCCTTGATCTCGCCTAGTCCAATGTTTTTGATCTCATTATCGACCAATACTTTGAAATCAATAGGTGTTTCAATAGGTGCTCCTCTCAACAATATGTGTCTTGCACGTGGTATTAGCGGCAAGACTCCTTTCTCTTCGAGATACCTCATGTTCTCAGTGCCTATGTTAATACCCTTAGCTACTAGGAATAATTGAGCTAGTAATCCGGTTGTTAGTATTCTATCAGCCATATTGTTTCTTATAAGGTTCTCAATTACTCTTAACAAGTCTCTAACCTTTGTTCCACCCAATACGAATATTCTCGGTGACTCGAAACTCTCAGTGACTTTTCTTAAAGCATTAATTTCTTTCTCGAATAAGGGGCCGGCTGCACTTGGTAGTACTAGTGGGAATCCAACTATACTGGGTTGGCTTCGGTGAGCAGTTGCAAATGCATCGTTCACATATGCGTCGAATAGTGATGCTAGTTTTCTAACAAATATTGTATAGCTCTGCTTCTCGGGAGTAGCTTCAATAACTTCTTCGGATACTAATCTAAGATTATCGAGTAATAAGACTTCGCCGGGTTTAAGCTTTGATATTTCATTCCTAGCAGTTGGGCCAATAACGTCATCTACGAACTTTATGTCTAAACCAGTATATTTTGATAAAAGCTCAGCATGTTTCTCCAACGTGATGAAGTCTAGTTCTCCTGGTCTGCCCTGATGGGATCCTATAACTAGTGCTGGATTATACTTATCCATTACTTCTTTGATCGTTTTCGCGT
>JAMOPC010000402.1 GCA_027064845.1 Desulfurococcales archaeon
CCCCATCTGCATAGAGTAGATCGAAAAGAAACACTTTAACAGGTATTTCCTTGATAGCTATGTGGATATCGTGTTTCCTCTTCCTCCTCATTAATTCCTGGAACGGTCTAAGCTCTCCAGTATCTGGGTCATAAGCTACTATTTCACCCTCAACAATTGCTTCTTTTGCCTTGATGTATTTTCTAGCATACTCTACAACATCTGGGTACTGATAAGTTATGTTCTCTAATCTACGAGAATAAATCCAGACCTTGTCGCCAGATTTATGTATTTGTGCTCTTTCACCGTCGTACTTGTATTCTACGAAAGCTTCTCCACCAACTTTCCTCAATATCTCGTTAGGATCACTTAACCTCTCTGCCAGCATCGGCCTTATAGGTATGCCTACTTGCGGCTTTATACCCTTAAGAGCTTCTACGCCTTGAGTAGCAAGGATCTTAGCTACATGACCAAGATCTGCTCTCAGATTATATGCTCTCTCTATAATAGGTCTTGTATGAGCCCCTCCACCATACACGATAGCTAATGCATCCATGATAGTGGCATCACCTATTCCAAGCCTTAGCCTTCCCTCGACAAATCTAACAATGTATTTAGCTTCCTTTGGCGAAGCATCAGATAATAAGCCAGCTAGTAGTTTTAACTTAATATCCCTACTACCCTCACCCTGAGCAAGAGCCACTCTTGATAACACATCATAAACCTGGTTAACTGTAAGTTCCTTCTTAACGGGTATAAATGAAAGAATCGACATTGACTGCTTCTTCATCCTCTCCTCATATTTTAACTTCAACTTCTCAGCAGCTCTGCCTAAATCGCCAAGAGACTTATATAGGGACTCTACTTCAGACTCAGTGCTCTGAGTAGCCAGAGCTATTGCTTTAATCAATGTTTTTTCTCCAACACCAAGCTCAGGTAAACCCTTCCACTCAGGCCAGAGCCTGCCCTGGAGCAAGTATATAACTTTATCAATGATCTCTGGAGGTGTTTTCTTGAACAAATTAACTAGCAAAACCGTCATCTGTGTTCTCGAACTAATGATCTCTATCCTCTCAAAAGTTTCAGCCAAGACCTTGAACGGCATATCTTTATCATAACTAGCCTTTTCATCCGACAAAATAATCCCCTCTAAATAATATAATACATTATATGATTATAAGTTAGCATCTCCTAGAGTATATTATAAAAAAGACTTAGGAGATACATTGATACCGATGATGATACCCGGCAAAAATGAGCATAACCAGAAGCAATGATTACTCAGTGTTACACTGAGGTAAAAATACATGTATACAAAACTACGATTAAACCATAAAATCTTGTACTCGTCAACACTACTCATAATGATTCTCATACTGTTACACGTTTCAATAACTCCTTATTCTTATTCCACAACTATTGTTGGAGAAACCAAGATCTACTTATTAGCATTATCGAAAAATAATATTGGCGAAGCAATAAATGTTACAATTCAACTATTATTTCCAGGAAATGGAAAGGTCTTTATCATAGAAAACGGTGGTAAAATAGCATATGATACAAAGATCTCAATATATTATTCCTTAAGACTGGCATCCCTATACACAGGCATTAATTACAAATTATATAATTATAGAGTAATATTTCCTCCAGAACTAGATCTTGAAGGAACAAGTGCAACACTTGCTTTTACACTCGCATTCATGAAACTCTTACGGGACGACCCAGTAAATGGAGACATCGGAGCTACTGGAATAGTTGCACCTAATGGATTAATAGGAATAGTCTATGGTATTCATGAAAAATACTATGCAGGACTACGATATGGACTAGAAAAAATAATTGGACCACCCTATCTAGACCTGGAAAACGCTACAAACTATTATCCATCAATAGACGTTTTAAACGCATACCGTGAATATACTGGTAAATGGATCTTACCAAATATTAGTCGCTTCCAATTAATAAGTCCGAAGAATTATTCCACGGCATTCATAGAATCATATACTTATTTCAAGAAATCCTTAGATAAGATAATAGATCATATAAAAGAGATACCCATATTAGAAAATATTAGTGAAGGATTAAAGGAATACGAACTAGGGAAAAAATATTTCGAGAAAAAACAATATTATACTGCAGCTTCCTATATGTTTAGAGCATTCAATGACTTATACTCATTATATTATGCAGCATTAAACCAGAATGAAAAAAATACATTAATGATACTAAAGAAATATGCCTCTCAAAACATTTCATATGTTAATAAACGCTTACAAGAATATCTGAGATCATTCACCGAGAAACCAACTCATTGGAATTACGACGTATTACTAAATTCGATGATAAGATTCATTCAGGCAAAACTAGTTTATCGTATTGCCTTAATTTCTAATGAGACAAAAACAAAGATAACCTATTATGTTCTATCAATTTCACGAGCACAAACAGCATTACATTGGCTTGAACTATATAATCTTATTAATTCAAAACCTATTGATGCAACGATAATTGATAAAGGACTTGCCAGATTACAGGATTATATCAATATTACAATTGAGTATTTCACAAGTATGAACTATATTGAAAATAATACTATAAAGCAATATATGAGTATAGTAAAGAAAAACACTGACCCTGCTCAGAAATTACTCGAACTATCAACCCTACTTTACAATATAACGTACGAGGTATTACTCCTAAATGTTTTCCAAACGTATTACAACGATAAGGAGATACTCGAACTAAATAATACATTGAATAGTCTATCACAAAAATTAATATACTATACTGGCGAACCAAATCCTACAATACTTACTTCCCTAGAAATAATCCATAATTATTACAAAGAAGGAGAAGGATTTGATGCACTAGGATTTATTGAGTCTTCATCAACAAGTATCTTATCAATAGAACTATTGATTTTCAGTAATTTATACCCCTACATATTGGGCGCCGGGAAAATATATGAAGAAAATCCATATGAAGAATTAAAGTATCTAGAATCCATTGATGTATTTAAAACTATTAGATCTGCTATATTATTGGTTTCTATAACAATATTATCATTTATAACGGGATACCTTTACGCAATAAGGAGATCTTCTAAGATTTAGGCCTTGTCGAAATAATCCAATATTGTTTTAGGTTTCTTTACTTCATGCATTGAATGAATAGTCTTCTTCAATACATCGAAGTCTTTTTCCAGCGCGGGTCTTAGTTTTGGATAATATAGTGCAGCTGCTGGATGATATGTTGCCATAAGCTTTACTTTAATTCCATTTATCATAACATCAAATACTCTCCCGTGAACCGCTTTCATACTGCGCCATTTCAAACCAGCTTGTTCAAATAAGAATTTACCAGCATGACGCCCAAGAGCAACAATTATTTTAGGCTTAATTAATTGGATCTGTTTCATCAAATAAGGAGAACAAGCCCTTATTTCCTCCTCAGTAGGATCTCTATTATTTGGAGGCCTACACTTCACGACATTAGTGATATAGACATCCTCTCTCTTTAAACCTATTTTTTCAAGCAGTTCTGTCAATAATTTACCTGCAGCTCCAACAAATGGTCTACCAGTCTCATCTTCTCTAGCCCCTGGAGCCTCACCTACAAACATTATTTCCGCGTCTCTCCTTCCCTCTCCCGGAACAGGGTTTTTCCTATATTTGTATAATTCACACTTCTTACAGTTCATAATCTCATTTATCAATAAATCCCATTCATTAGAGTAACTGAATGTTTTATTGCTCGTGTCTCCTCACCGTAGTTTTATCTTCATTTTAATCATAATGTACATGTTGTGATAAAAGATATTTTATAGCAATACATTTATCGAATACAATGAAAGCATTATTCATAAATTAGTGTTGATGAATCTTGAATATAACAGTAATATGTTTAGACGATCATAGCGTTATAGGAAATGTTATGAAAAAAGATTTGCATGGAGAGAATTTCTTAGAAGAAATTGTTAATATGCCTACTTCTTGTAAAAGAATCCTTGCAATACCATCCATAATTTCTTCATATATAGACTACATATTAGAAAATATAGAAGATAATATTGAAAAAAATCCAATAATTATTCTAAAGCTAAAAGACAATTTCTTATTAAAAATAGGTGGTTTTTTAGCGGATCGTTTTTTAGATAATGTTTTCGGGCATAAAAATGTTGTAGGCGTAATAATAGATAGAAATAATCTAAATAAGGGATCCATAATAAGGACTATCTGTATTAATAGACATGTGTACTTATTATCATATTTGTTAATTATAAGCCGCTTACCAGGATTCATGAGAAATATATTGAAAGAACCCACTAGGATCATGAAGTTTGGTTTAGTGGGATTATCCGGGTTATTGGTTAATATATTAATGGTGCTGGTGTCTACAACAACGCTAAAACCCATAATGGGGTCGAGCAAGTTTGTCTATACTATAGCTTCAATAATAGGATTTGAAGTAAGTCTTACATGGAACTTTATATTACACGAGTTGTGGACTTTTAAAGATCTAATTAAAAACAAGTCGATTAAAGGAGCGATTCTCAGATGGATTAAGTATCATATAGCATCTATAGGGAGCTTATTAACGCAAACCACGTCTGTTACACTATTATCGGGTTACTTCATGGTACCAGTACCTATTTCTGTCACGATTGGTGTTTTTCTAGGATTTATAGTCAACTATGTAGTTGGAAGATTTTATGCATGGAAACCAGACTAGTATTCATTAATATTTATAATCTCATAATACAATCTTGATTATAATGACATTTTAGAGAAGGTGGTAATACATGGGCTTAAAGCACGGAAAATATGCTTACATAGAGAGAAAGGATGGATGGTATATTAAAGTAAGGTTATTAAATATACGGTTAAAGAAGAAAGGAAAGAAGGAAAAATATAGTTTCGATATAAACGATCCAACAAAATACATCATCGTGGGCACAAAAACAAAGAAACCACCATATAAGGCACAAATAATAAAAGAAGAAGACCTTCCAGAAGAAGTCCAAAAAATAATTTACAGTATCTAACATCAATGATTTCTTACGGAATTAATAATATATGAGACTATTTTATCAATGTGGTTGAAATGGAACTAGATAAATTGTTTACATTATTACGATCCCGATACGGAAAAATTCTAAAAGAAAAACAAAATGGATTCTATTCTATCATCCTGTATAATTCTTGTAAAGAACCCAAATATATTATATGTGTTAAAACTCGTGGAGATTTAATATTTGGTAAAATCTGTAAATTTGATAGTATTAGTAGCTTGTCATGCTACGATCTGCTATATGAACCCTCAGGCTTATACATATTCTCTAAAACAATAGAAGAGTTTTTAGAAAAACTTGATAAGAAAATGAGGCTTTTAAGATGAAGAAATATAAAGCCATAATAGCAGATCTTGACGGGGTTGTTTGGAGAGGTAAAAAACCTATCACCCCTAATATCGAGGCATTAAAGAAACTTGAATCTAAAGGTGTTAAGATTATTTACTTATCAAATAATGCTACAAGATCTAGAAAAGAATACATAGATATTCTTAGAAGCCTAGGATTATATGCAGATGAATACACTGTTATAAACTCAGCTTATGCATCGGCACAGTATGTTAAAGAAAACAATGGGGAAAGAGTATTCATTGTGGGTGAAGCTGGTTTATTCTATGAAGTCTCTCTAGCGGGCTTATTGCCGGTAACTATAGGTTCTTCAGCAGATCATGTATTAGTAGGACTGGATAGGTTTGTAACATACAATAAATTAGCACATGCTAGCAACCTAATAAGAGAGGGAGCAAGATTCATTGCAGCAAATACGGATAAAACACTACCTGTAGAAAACACCCTAGATCCAGGAGCAGGTAGTATAGTCAATTTCTTAATAACTTCTTCCGGAAAGGAACCTGATGCAATAATAGGAAAACCTAATCCATATATCTTGGAGTTAGCTCTCAGAATAAATAACTTAGATAAAGACGAAGTTCTTATTGTTGGAGACAGACTAGATACCGATATTCAACTAGGTATAAACACAGGTGTTGATACATTACTTGTTCTTACAGGAGTTAGTAAGCTTGAAGATATTGAGAAAGAGGGTATATCTCCTACTTTTGTAGCGAAAAACCTTATGGCTTTTATCAATGATTATCCTGAACTATTTAGCTCTGATTAAACAAGTTATTAATACTTATTTTCACGGATGTATCTTCTACTTGTATTAATGCATAATATCCTCTCATAAATGGGCCTGGATTAACAATATATGTTCCATGAACTATTGTATAACCACTATATTCGTGTAAATGCCCTGTGATCCATAATAATGCGCCATGTTTTTCTAAAAACCTCTTTAGTACAACTGATCCAACATTTTCGCCGTTTATTTCATCCATCACACCATTTATCGGGACATGTGTTACCATGATCAAATCATCTTTATTTATGTTATACGCTTTTGATACGAGTTTATCTATTTCTTCCTCACTCCACTCGATCCAGGTAGAAAATGGTGTTATATTACTACCCCCTATTCCATAGTATACCTTATTATGAAAAACTACGGGGTTTACATGAATATTTAAGATGTCTTCATTAACCTTTTTAATATTCAAAAGATCCGGAGAATCACAGTTTCCAGGTACGAATAATATTGGTTTTTGAACCACATTATAGAGCTTCTTGAGTACATCAACTGCGCTATTGACTCCTCTGAAATATGTTAAATCTCCTGCAATAACGACAAGGTCTATAGGATGTCTACGCACTACATCTTCTAGTAATTTAAAATATCTTGTTCGTCCATGAATATCAGTTAAAACCAATAAATAAGTCATTAGATCACCTCTAAAGCTCCTTGATGGGACTATTCTTAATCCACGGCACTTTCGGAATGGCGGGGAAAACTCTTTTATGTCTCGTGGATTTATGCATTTTCATAATCTTTATCACCACATCTGGATCTACATCTGTATATTCAGGTACTTTATTAGGCGGTATACCTAGATCAAATATAGCATATAACACTAGATCTATCACTTCATACTTTAATCCTAACTCTTTTTCAGCGAGGTGTCCGGGCCACAAAGCAGGACTGCTGGGCTTAGTAACGATCTTTTTAGGTAATCCTAGATATTCTCCTAACTTTCTCACCTGAGTCTTATATAAGCATCCTATTGGGAGAATATCTACTCCCCCATCACCGTATTTGGTGTAATAACCTATAAGGAGTTCACTTCTATCACTCGTTCCAACTACTATGTAATTATGTTTATTAGCATAATAATATAACAGACACATACGTACTCTAGCACGTAGATTGCCCGTAGGGATTTTTTCTTCAAGATCAAAAAATGGAGCAGCTGAGAATGAATCAACAACATTATCAATTTTTATTAAATGGTACTCTATTTCGAGCTGTTTTGCAAGTTCTATTGCATCCTTGACATCTTCTTCGGGAGTAGTTCGGGTATCCGGCATTATTAGAGCTGTGATATTGTTTTTTCCTAAAGCATTTACGGCAAGTGTAAGGGTAACGGAAGAATCTATTCCTCCACTTAATCCTATTACTACTCCTTCAACATTACTGTTCTCTATAACCTCTTGTATGAAAGATTCAATAATAGAAGCGGCTTTAGTATAGGGTATATTTAATACATCTTCGATTGTGATCTTCAATTTTATCCCGCCTTAGTTTGCTACCGATACTACTTGATACATTTCTCCCTATATTCGAGGTTCATGTCTCTTTCGAAAATTCTTCCACGAGGTTTCTCTTCTTTAAAAACTCTTCCTTCATATAAGTAAATCTTTGTTGATTTATCTAACCAGCAATCCGGTGATAAGCCTGCTTTTATACAAGTTTCTGCAAGAAATGTTTCCTCGTCCCAACAATATTCTACCGGGACAACGGGTAATAGCGTTCCTTTGAACCATCCTTTCTCAACCACTAATCCATGTTTCCCTATAACAATGTGCTTTGGTCTTTCCCATACATCGTTTACAACAAGTTCTTCTGGTTCTGATAGCACTGTGACTTCAAAAACAACATTATCTATCTCGTCGATATTCAGAGGAGGAAATCTAGGATCGTTAAAAGCAGCCTCTAAGGCTGATTTAATCGTTGCCTCTATCAAGCTATAAACTGGGGCTAAGAAGCCGATACACCCCCTAAGCATTGTTCGTCCATCAGGAAAGTATGTTTCTATTGTTGTGAATGTCATTCCTGGGCGTCTGAATATTTCGGGAAGATTCTCGGGAATAACTAGGTCTTTATTATTGAGGAGCTTTTCTTCGACGGCTTTTCTAGCGATTTTTACAAGGTATTCTCCATGTTCAAAACTAAGTTCTCTTGGATGAACAGGTTTTCTATTCATACTTATCAACCAGATTTCCTGTATTTTTCATATATTTTACGGGCTTTTTCAAGTATTTCTTCTATTTTTCTCCAATGACTTCCTATCCAATAGACTTTACCACATTTATCGCATATCCAGAAATCATCGTGTAACCTATATACTTTGGGTGGAACAAGAGGTTTTACTTCTTCCTTACTTCTTGCTTTCCTTAATTC
>JAMOPC010000403.1 GCA_027064845.1 Desulfurococcales archaeon
AACGTTTCTGATCCTGCTAGAAGTAGTGTAGCTAATAGTATATGGGTTCAAGAAGGGTTCCCAATTAATAAGTCATATGTAGAGCTGCTTGAAAAATACTACTATGCTGAGGCTAAATACATTGATTTCGTACATAACCCATCTCATGCTGTGAGAATGATTAATGACTGGGTTTCGAATAAGACTTATGATTTGATCAAGCGTATAGTGGATGAGTCATCAATAGATCCCTTGACTAGGATTGTATTGGTAAATACGTTGTATTTTAAAGCTAATTGGACTACGCCGTTTGAAAGTATTATTAAAGACAAGTTCTATTCACCTAGAGGAGAAGTTGATGTAGACTATCTTACGGGGGTACAGGAAGTCTATCTTGTCGAAAACGATGATTATATTTCACTTGCTTTAGGGTATAAGGGAACTGATATAAAGTTTGTAGTTATTATGCCTAAGAACGGTGACCTAGAAGGATTTGTATCTAGTTTAAAGGGCAAGGATCTACTTGGGATCTTCGATGAATTATTCTCTAAGAAACCGGTTGAGGCTAAATTATACTTGCCAGTCTTCGATATTGATAGTGGAGTAATTAGTTATAAGAAAGTATTAAGGGATATGGGAATAGTAAAAGTCTTTGATTCTGATCAAGCTGATTTAAGCCCTATGCTGGCTAATAATGCTAAGATCTTGTATGTTGATGACGTACTGCATAGAGCACGTATGAAAATAACTATTTATGGTACAGAAGCTGCTGCAGCAACCGCTATAATTATAAAACTAACAGCTATTCCGCAAGAATTGGAAAACATATGGATTAATAAGCCATTCTTATTCTTCCTAGTAGATCCCGGAAACAATGCAATATTA
The DNA here is from genome assembly GCA_027064845.1 of Desulfurococcales archaeon. Classification (GTDB taxonomy): domain Archaea; phylum Thermoproteota; class Thermoprotei_A; order Sulfolobales; family Desulfurococcaceae; genus JAGHDU01. The sequence continues at coordinate 865 of JAMOPC010000403.1, forward strand.
TTTGCTGGAAGCTACCTATATCCTCCACAACAACAATAATACTTTTTTCTCCACCCAGGTTTTCTCCCAATATGGTTTTCTACTCGAACTGATATAGTTATTGTTTGTGAGGGGCTGTTCTATGGGTAAAACCTATGTTGTTGATGTTAATGGTTTGCTCTGTAAGGGATGTGGTATTTGTTCGGAGATCTGTCCTCGAAAGGCTCTTGTTATGGATGGTGTGAATCCAGCAACTGGTTATCCTAATCCAAAGCTTGTAGGAGACTGTATTGGGTGTAAGCTGTGTATGTGGTTCTGCCCAGACCAGGCAATAGTGGTTGTTGAGAAGAGGTGAGTATGTGTGAAGAGAATGTTCTTATCTGGTAATGAGGCAGTAACTTATGGAGCAGTTGATGCTGGTTGTAGATTCTATGCTGGTTACCCGATCACTCCTAGTAGTGAGATAATGCATATGATGGCTAAACTCCTCCCAGAGGTAGGTGGTGTTTTCATACAGGCAGAGGACGAGTTAGCAGCAATAAATATGATCATCGGGGCTTCTTGGGCTGGTTTGAAATCGATGACAGCCACTAGTGGGCCTGGATTTAGCTTAATGCAGGAAGGCATAGGCTATGCTGTAATGACTGAGACCCCTCTTGTGATCGTTGATGTTATGCGTGCAGGCCCAGCGACTGGTCAAGCAACAAAAGCTGCGCAAGGAGATCTTATGCAGGCTCGTTGGGGTAGG
>JAMOPC010000404.1 GCA_027064845.1 Desulfurococcales archaeon
CACCCCAAATTAACATAGTCGTAGAACAAGCAAACTTCACACCAAGACCAACAATAGAAGGACCCATAATCTCACCAATAGGACTAATCATAGCTGTAGGAGTTATAGTAGTGTTGCTGACAGAGTACCTAGCCAAGACGATGAGAAGATGAAGCTCATTAACAAACACGTGAGCACTCTAATATTAAAGATGGAGATAAAGCTAGCAGAGAAAGAAGTAATAGTTCTTGCTGAACCCATTGATAAGGAAAAGAACCTATACAGAGTATACTGCCCAAAATGCAGAACGTAGCACATAACATATCTAAGTGTATTACTAGGAAATGAATACTCCACCTACTATGCGGAGAAGTATTGTTCTATATAGCATCTCTTAACATAAAAATAAAATATGAGACTAATGAATTGAAATCTTTCGCTGAAGCGCAATGGTAGGCACCAAAGATATCATATCTGAACTTGATAGCCGTGAATACAATGATAACATTCTAAATGGCATTGATTTAAGATGGAATGTTGGGGAAGCATGGATTGCAACATAATAATTATTAAGTGGTTGCATACCTATGTCTGAAGGCATCTACGAGGTTGTTGTCGAAGTTGTTGATGTTCGTGGAAAATGTGCTACTGGCTATAGGGTAGGCGATTCGTTTGCTATCAAGGGCTTTTACATAGACCCAAAAGAATGTGAAGTTAAGATATGTATCCATGCATTGATGGGTATGATGAGCCTACTCTCGCCATTCATACACGGAGTTTCAGCAAAACTTCTAGGGATAGGCGATAAAGATGATGAAGGCTATATTCAGTGCCCTGACCCAGGATCGCCATATACATGTGGAGGAACAGTAGTGTTCAGAGTTAGGAGGACAAGGAAGCTGTTCTGAGGATTTAGACCTTGAGCGGTAGAGAACCTATAATGATTGTTGCTGGTACGAGACCCGAGGCAATTAAGCTCGCACCAGTCCTCTGGAGCCTCGATGAGCTCGGCATTGACTATGTATTTGTTTGGAGCGGCCAACACTATGACTACGAGATGAGCAAAATATTCTTCGATCAGCTCGGTTTACCAGAGCCAGATATGGATCTGGATGTTAGGAGCGGTAGTCATGCGGAACAAACAGCAAGAATCATGATAAGTCTTGAGAAGGCTGTCGAGAAGTACAAGCCCTCTATAGTTGTTGCACAAGGTGACACAAATACAGTTGTAGCAACAGCGCTTACATCCACAAAAATGTTGGTGCCTTTTGCACATGTAGAGGCAGGGTTGAGGAGCTGGGATAGGACAATGCCAGAAGAAATAAACAGAATCATAGCTGATGCTGTAGCAGAAATACACTTCGCACCAACAGAACTTTCAGCGATAAATTTGATGCATGGAGGAATACCCCTTAGAAAGATCCATGTAACAGGGAATACCATCGTTGACGTGGTTTACAAATACAGGAATTACGTGGCTAAGGAAGGAGAGGAACTTCTCAGCGAACTAGGTCTTGAACCGCTAAGCTACGTACTTGTAACCGTGCATAGGCAGGAGAATACCGATAATCCTAATAGGCTCGAAAATATTGTCAAAGCATTGATAGAAATATCTAAACACTACACACTAGTTTTTCCCGCACATCCTCGAACCGTAAATAGACTCCAAAGCTGTGGCTTATGGAGCAGTCTTGCATCACGGAAGAATATCCGTATACTCAAGCCACTCGGCTACTTCCAGTTTCTAGGCTTGTTAATGAAATGCCTCATCGTTTTGACGGATAGCGGTGGAGTACAGGAGGAGGCATGTACGCTGAAGATACCAACACTAACCCTTAGATACAACACCGAAAGACCTGAGACTGTGCTAGTAGGTATAAACAGGGTTGTTGGTGTCGAGGCCCAGAGGGTAGTAGATGAAGCATTGAAAATCATTGATATGAGGGACTCAATCGTTGCGAGCATGAGGAGCGTTCAGAACCCTCTTGGTGATGGGAGAGCTGGTGAGAGAATTGGTAAGATACTGAAGGAAGCTGTAGAACAGGGAATACGGGTAGAAACGATTGATAGTAGGGCAAATCCTTACATAACCTACGCAATATTAGAGGATGTATTCAGATCTTCTAACAATAGTAAGGAACTTCTACGTATAGGCGATATCGTTGCTATGTACGATAATGATGGTATAGCGGTAGCAGATCCATCGAAGGCTAGAAGAATAGTCATAAGACTGCCTAGGACTGAGACTTATAGAATTGAAGGAACCGATCAGGGTTCTTCTCATACCTAGTAGCGATTATCTAGGACACCCCTTTCCACAAAGACATAATCACCTATTTGAGCGTCTTCATGATGGAAGACAATTCGAAGTGCATGTCGTAAGGTTCAACATCTTTGGAAAACCATGCCTAGAAACAAATTGTATAATACATGAAATACCTTTTGAGTTCAAAACGAGCAAAACACCTTTGTACTACCTAGCAAATGCTACGAGCTATACTAACGAGATCCTGAGAATAGTGAAGCAAGAATCCATAGACGTCGTTGTAGCTGGGAATCTGTTGCCACCATTACTCTATTCATTTGCTGTGAAGCTGGTAGAGAGAAGAATACCCTTTGTATTTGATCTTCAAGATTACTACCCGACGTCGGCAACTGGCTATATCACCGATACCGATAGCTTAGCTGGTATGCTTGTGAGAGGAGTATTCGAAGCTATGACACAGTACCTAATAAGAATAGCGAACTGCGTTACGGTGCCTGGAATAGCATTAGCTATGTATGCTAAAAGTGTTGGAGCTAAAGATGTGCACATTATTCCCAACGGAGTGTCAGAACACTTTCTAAAGCTATACGACGGTAGCAAGATACGAAGAGAATTAGGGTTCGAAGAAAACGATTTGGTTGTTGGCTATATCGGAAGCATAGAGTTCTGGCTAGACATGGAACCACTAATAAAGGCAATCTCATTACTACACAAGCAGGGTGCTCAAATCAAGCTGATGTTAATAGGGAAACATTTGCAGACCGGTTATCCTCAAAAAGTTGAGTATTGGATCAAAAAGTATGGAATAGAAAAGATAACTACATGGCTAGACTTTGTACCTCATCAGAAGGTTCCAGAATACATAGCAGCAATAAACATAGGGACAATACCGTTTAATGTAAAGAATCCGACAGCATACTACGCAGCACCAAATAAGCTGTGGGAATATCTATCACAGAAAAGATTTGTGATTTCAACACCCATACCAGAAGCAATAATAAACAGAGACCATATATCCATAGCAATAGACGAACAAGATTACGTGTACTTATTCAAAGAGTATCTATCTGAGAAAAGAAAGAGATCAGATAAAGTTGTCGAGAAAGGATACAACAAGGCTCGACAAAGAACATGGCAACGCTCCGTACAGAAACTCGCAAATCTTCTCATAGCCTTTGTGAGAAAATGAAAATCCTCTACATAACTCCATTGTACTTCCCACACATAGGCGGCCTTGAATATGTTGTTAAGTCTGTAGCTGAGAGGTTGGCTAGGTTAGGTCATGAAGTTATTGTGCTAACGGGTGAACCCAGCATAGATAAACCTAGGGAGGAGTTAGTCAACGGAGTTAGAGTCGTCAGATGGCCTACCTGGAGTCCAGGAAGAGCATACCATTTCCCTAGAAAGCGAGAAGAGCTTGAGAAGACTTTGAAGGAGTTCTCTAAAGATGTTGATGCGGTACACATTCATAGTGTTCATAGCATAATCTCTATGCACTCCCTATACGTTCTGAAGAATTATGTTGGCAGAATAGTTGTAACGCCTTACTACCATGGAACAGGGCATACCGCCATCAGGAGATTTCTCTGGATTTTCTGGAGAAAATACGTTGGAAGCCTATTGAAAGGCTGTGTAGTTCACACAGTATCCAAGCTTGAGGCGAACCTTGTCAAACAAGACTTCGGTGTTGAGGCGATACCTATAGAGAACGGTGTTGAGGAATGGATAAGAGAACTGGAGTGGGAGCCTAAAGGCTATGTGATGTATAGTGGCAGGATAGAGAAGTATAAGAATATCGACGTCCTAGCAAGGATCGTGGGGATACTTAATAATAGATACGGGCTCGACTTAGAACTCAAAATATTTGGTAGAGGAGCATACAGAAGGGAGCTTGAGGATCAGCTGAAAAGACTAGGAATTCCTTACGAGATCGAAGACTTTAAGCCATTCAAAGAATATATTGAAACACTTAGACATGCCACATTATTTGGCCTGCTTTCAGAGAAGGAATCCTATCCGCAGAGTATTAACGAAGCTAACGCTATTGGTGTCCCAGTAGTAATTGGTAAGCCTTGGGGACTAAACTTCGAAGGTAGGAAAAGAACGTTAATAGTCGATATAAATCAGCCTATCGATGTACTTACAGTGAAGGTTTATGAATTTCTCAAGAAGGTCCATCTTGAAGAAAAAAGTTTTGTACCTACCTGGAACATAGTTGCTCTAGAGTACATGAAAAAGCTCTATGGCGGATAGAAATGAAGAAGATCCTTGTTACGGGCGGTGCGGGATTCATAGGTAGCCACCTCGTAGATAGACTCATTAAAGAAGGATATAAGGTTAGGGTTATCGATAATTTTAGCAGCGGCAGATTAGAAAACATTAAGCATCATATCGATGCCAAGATGATAGAGTTAATTGCCGGTGATCTCAAAGATCCACAAATGGCATTGAAAGCTGTTAAAGGGATCGATGCAGTGTTTCACTTTGCAGCAAACCCCGAGGTGAGGGTTAGCACAACAAATCCAGAGATACACTTTAACGAAAACGTTGTAGCTACCTTTAACCTTCTCGAAGCTATGAGAAAGAAGGGTGTAAAAGAACTGGTTTTTGCATCATCCAGCTCTATCTATGGAGAACCTGAAGATATACCAGTAGACGAAAACGCACCTATGAGGCCAGTATCAGTCTATGGAGCAAGCAAAGCAGCATGTGAAAACCTTATACATGCGTACTCGAAGCTCTACGGGCTTAAGGCAGTTATTCTCAGGTACGCAAACGTAATAGGTCCGAGGCTCAGACATGGAGTTGTATGGGACTTTATAAATAAGTTACTGAGGAATCCTACAGAGCTTGAAATTCTAGGTGATGGGAAGCAGATTAGGAGCTACATATACATTGATGACGCTGTAGAGGCAACAGTTATTGCATGGAGAAGAACATGCACTAGCTACGAGGTCTACAATGTAGCATCAGAAGACTGGATAACTGTTGACGAAGTAGCGGATGAAGTGATCAAAGCCATGGGGCTGAGTGATGTAAAGAAAGTATACAAACCCTTGCTGCACGGTGTGGGATGGCTTGGAGATGTTAAAAAAGTAGCTCTAAAGATAAAGAAACTGCAGGAACTAGGATTCAATCCAACATTAAATTCTAAAGAAGCAGTTAGAAATACTGTGAAGAAACTTTTAGAAGAATTGGACTATGAATAATACGCTTGAAAACTTTTTGTATCGACTTGATATTATAGTAGGTTTAAATCAAATAAGTTCTATTTACTGGCTTATACTTGTTCTAATTAGTTTTTTAACACTTACGCTTTTATGTCTTAACTCTAGAATTTATGGCAAGTCATCTATCAATATTCAAAGACATAAACTATACCTATTGATATACTTGCTTGCACTCTTATCGGCTGGTTTTACATTAGTAAGTTTCGTATACTCATATGCTACGAGCTATTTCTATTCTATTCATGTAGTATTAAGTCTAATTATACAATTATTGGTTCTTTACATGTTAGCGAACACGTTACAATTGTCTACTTATAGCCAAAGACTTGTAAGGTTTACTGTCCATTTCAATGCTATTACGATAATATTTATACTGGCTGCAAAATATCTAATTAGAGGCTTAGATGCCCAAGAAACTGTTGCAGACACGATAAATATATTCTTTAACGGTCGCTTTGCTTTCTCAATGCATGCTGAATGGTACGATTTAGCACCAGTTGACTCCTTAATAAAGGTAGCACTTTTACGCGTTCTAGGTAATGATAATCCCTATAGTCCATTAGAGACGTCTATGATAGCGCTTTCGTTAGGTCTTTCCATATATCTTATTGTCTATAATTACGTAAAGAATAAGCGAATATTAAGATCGTTAATTCCATTAATACCTGCTTTACTAATGATTCATCCTTATTCTTTTCTTTCGGAAGTTTTCATACCACCAACGAATATTGCTACAGCCCTAGCTTTAACAACAATTATGAGATTGATTAGTCCTTCCAGAAATCAGACACAGTACATTTCTAACTTATTAATAGCAGGAACTTTATTTACGGTGTCTGCTCTTGCGCACCCATTCTCGCTTATAGCTCTAATGTTCGTGATCTTGATAATATTATCAAAGTATATAGCTACAAGAACCCTTACTAAACAAGAGATCTTAATTCTTGTTCTTTTTCTGATCATATGGTTGTTAAAGACTATTTATACAGCCACAATTCATGGTATCGTTGATACCTATAACACTGTTATGAGTGGCTTATTTTCGGCAGTTAAACGTGAAGAGCTTTTACGGCCAAGAAATGTGAGGTATCTGACGCTGCCTAAATTAGCCTTAGCATCTTACTCAGTATCGCTAGGCATAATTAGTGGTTTAGCGTTAAAACACCTATACTGCTTGGTGAAAAAGCGTAATACTTCTTGGCAAAGCATTCTAATAATTCTCAGCACATTGGTTATAGGGTTGTTGAGTTTAATTGGAGCAATAGGAGGCTACTCAAGATATCTCGTAACTCCGGCAGCATCAATTTTCTTTATATTAATAATGCTTAATTTTGAAGCAAGAAAGGATCCCCCTTCAAGTTACTTTTTATTGTTAATTACAATTTCAGCTATTCTAACTGTACTCAATCCAATTGTAAGTGCTGACCAATATTCTTTTCCAACAGTAAATAAATTACAAGATAAAACGATGTACATCATCGAATATCAGCTATTTACAAAACTAGACCCTACCTACATTACCGAGAAGTTTTATGGTAGTTCAGATATGAAGCTATACATGATCCAAGAAAGCAAATTCTTTAGAATGCCCAGTACACACTGCATTATAGTTGAAAAGGTGATCCTGCAAAACATTGTTAAAGCTAGATCGTACTGGGATTTCGTAGGTAGAGGGCCTTTTGAGTATCTAAGCGACGAACCGAGTTATGGTATGGATAGCGTTATTTTCAGCTCTAACTTACTGGAGGTGATTGCATCATAGAGCAACCAATAGTATCTATAGTATTAACAACGTACAATTCCGAGAGAACTATACTTAGCGTGCTGAATTCTATTGTAAAGCAAGAATTTCCGCTGAACAAGGTAGAACTTATAATAGTTGATGATGGATCAAAAGATAATACGTTGAAAATAGTTCAGGAGTTCCTAAAAGAAAATTCAGAAAGGTTTTATAGAGTCGAGCTAATTGTTCATGACAAGAACTATGGTGTGTCTAAAGCCAGAAATGATGGTATTAAAACTAGTAGAGGCCGATATATACTTATATTAGATCATGATGTAATACTCTCGCGTGAAACCATTAGATCGCTTCTAGAATACCTTGAAAGAACGCCACAGAAAATAGCTGCTGTCAAACCATTGCTAATTAATGAAGAGGGAAGTTTTTTAAGTCGTTGGGCTGAACAAATATTGTCTAATCGATTGGTAAAAACTAATGATATTACCGCCTGTGCTCTAGTAAGAAGAGAGGTTATTGAAGAAATAGGATATTATGATGAAACATTAGGGCCACCTTATACTATCTATGAAGACATAGAGTATGGTGCACGAGCTCTATCAAAAGGGTATGAGATACATGTACTTGGGTGGCTAAAAATAAGGCATTTAACACGCTATAAAAAGGTGAGAAGGGATACATTACATCATTCTAATTTCCTTACTAGACTTAGAACAATCTTAAGATCACTTGCAAGTTCGAGCTACCGCTATGCACTTAGGAAGTACCTTTCTAGTGCTCCACTATCATATAAATTCAGATGGGGGCTATACTCAATAATATCACCTGTACTGATAATAAGCCTTATTACCTTCATCTTTGGTACAAACATACCATTAATTACATTATTGATCCTCGTATTTATTCTATACTTAGATGTTTTGAAACAATATTGGAATCCTAAAATTCCTCACATATCCCTCGCATATTCGTCAATCGCGTTAGCATGGAGAATTATTAGAGGAACAACACTACTAATTCCTTTAAAAACATGGCACTCAAAATGATTAGTGCAATTGCATATCGCGTCCAAGGTACGAAACTCAGTTACGCGGTAGAACAATTATGAGAATACTCTTCCAAACGATTGGTGTCTTAGTTCAATACAATTGGGCATTACCTTATTACTTATCTACATTACATGGAGAAATCAAGATTGATAATTTGGCGAATCTATTCTCATACCTTATGGGAGGTTACTACTACCACTTAAAGAGTTTAGGGAAGGTCACACCTATTTTTGAGGAAACAGGTATGAAGAGAACAGGATTCCTAAATAGAGCGTTCAAGGTTAC
>JAMOPC010000405.1 GCA_027064845.1 Desulfurococcales archaeon
AGTCTATTACATCTCTACGCAGTAAATAATGGGTTATATTGGAATAAAGTTACATATCCATTTGTTGAGATTAGTAGAAGAGGAAGCGGCCCGATCCCAGCTTGGGGCGGCTGCGAGGCCTCTCGGAGTTCCTTCGTATGAATTCGTGTATGACAAGTCATATGCTGAAGAATTCACAGTCTCTGATCAGATTATTGATTCTGACGAGTATTCTCTATCCATCTTAGAAAAAGCATTGCTTGATCATGGTTTGCTAAATGAGTTCAAAGAATACCTATATTCGAGACTATTCAATAAACACGACGCCAATGAAGTCTATAATACACTTGTCAAATATGGATTAATAGTTTTGAGAAACCCATTATCGATTTCCAGGTTAAGGCCTTCAACTGCTAAGAGACTACTACGTGGATATGCTGCTATGAGGGATTTCCTCAAGCTTATGGGATACAAGATGCTAATAAGTGATTTTCTCAGGGAACTAAGAAGACTTATACCTAAAACAAATAGTATAGAGATCCTTGACTATGAAATTGATAAATCAATAATCGATAAGGCAATAGAACAGCTACACATTCTAAAGGATTCTAAGAAGTGGTTACTGGTCCACATGCTGGCATTCTTTACTGGTCTTCGAGGCGATGAAGTGGTTTACCTGATAAAAAACTATAAACATCTCAGAAAACTGTATCTGGATAAAGTCGTTGTTGTAGAATTAAATTTCATACGCAAGTCTAAGAGAGCATATATAACCGTGTTCCCCAAGGAACTGGAAAAACATATCATTAAATACATGGACGAAATAGGGTATAGAGTAGTTGATAATATAAGAGACAAGAAAGGAATCGGCATAAGTCTGTATCGCAAGGTCCACGACGCCATCTTATCTGAGACAATGAAAAAGCATGAAATCGAATTATTACAAGGCAAAGTATCGAATATACTAGTTAAACATTATACCAAGCATATACGCAGAATAGCCGAGAAATACGTTGAAGCATATAAAAGCTATTGGAGTCTCATATCTCTGCTAGAATGCTAAGGATCCTTGAGAATAAGAAGATAAAGTCTTCTCCCTTCCTGGTTATCCTGATTATTCGGGCTTTTCCATGTCTTTCTTCCTCGACTAATCCCTTAGCCTTCATGTACTCGACATACTTACCTAACGTACCCCATCCATAGCCTGTTCTTGCCTGTAGATCAGATAGTTTTGCGGCACCCCCCAGCTCTTTGAGAGCTGCAAGGATCTTGTAGATAACGGCCATATCGATAGTGCCCATAACTGTATCCCATAGGACCCTTAGCCTACATTTATTCTCTGAGGATAGAGAATTTAAGATTATTGACATTTTTTATCGCCGTATATTAAAACGAATTAAAAAGTATTTAAGGTGAAAAACATTTTGGTTTCACGCTATTGTTTCTGCTAGTCTCTGGCGTTCCCATTGCATCATTTGCTCTATGTATTTATCGTATTCCTCGAAGTCTTTCTGGGTCCAGGCCTCGTATCTTGATAGGCCTGTTCTTAGCAGCTCTGTTATGAAGCGTTTAGCGTGTTTGTATCCCTGCTTCCAGTCAATCTCGCTA
>JAMOPC010000406.1 GCA_027064845.1 Desulfurococcales archaeon
ATGTACATAGACGCACACCCTCTAAAGCAAACGATATAGGTCTTATAGGCACGAATAAGGCCAAGAGTATAAAAGGATACGAGATAAAAGACCAGCAAATCCTCCAAGAATAGCTAGGGGAACAATAAGAAATGCATAGAATAGAGCTATGAAGTGAACCTTAAAAAAGAATATTAGAGATCTATCAACAATATTCGTTTTCATGATTTTATCTACCTAAGTTTATTTGTAAACCAATCCCTAAACTTATACCATGCAAGCTTCTTACTAAAGTCTCTTCTGAGCACACCCCAACCACTATACCCAAACTCCTCTGATCCCGGCTCATCCCATAACATATACCATGATAAGAATTCCACATTGGCTTCTAAACTATTTCATTATATGAAGTATTATTACGTTATATTGAATATAGGTCTTGTGCATTAGATCCCCATAATCTTATAACATCTACATGGATCTCATGCTTGTAATATTGTTTGAGGATAAATGAATTCTTTAAGTTTATACTTTATTTAATCAATTATATAATTAATTATAGAGGGGAGAATATTGTTTAGTAAACTTCTTCGTGTTAGTATTGGTCCGAGGAAAGTTTTTATAAGGATGCCTAAGGGAGGCGCAATATATGATCTTGATACTGGTGCATTGTATTATCTTAACGAGGATGGTGCTAGGATTTTTGAAGCGGTGTGTGGGGATTTCTTTAAATCACTTGATATTTCGTGTAAAAATGAGGATCGTCGAGAATGTATTCAGCGGATAGTCGAGTTTCTTAGAGAGGCTAGTGCTCGTGGACATGTTGTTGTATATTCGCCTTTTTCAATTAAGAAACCGCGAGAAGTAGGTAAATGTACTTATTCATCATGGTTTATTCCTTCACTCATAGATGTTGAAGTCACTAGCCGATGCAATGCACGTTGCCCATATTGTTATTTGGAAAGAAAAGACAACGATCTAGATCCTAATCGTTTTGAAAAATTCCTAGATAAGCTAACAAGTATAGATGAATATAGGGTTAAAATACCGTTTATACTATTAAGCGGCGGCGAACCCCTCATACATCCCAAGTTTAATGATTTTCTTGAAATAGCACTTCAATATTCTCTAAAGGTTGGAATATTAACTAATGGTATAGAGCTAGACAGGTTTATTGATGAAATAATTAAGAATAAAGATAGGATCCTCGTGCAAGTATCGATAGATTCAACTAATAAAGAACTTTATTCTGTGTTAAAGGGGGTTGATCCCAAGTTTCTAGGGAGAGTCTTAGATTCTATAAGTAAGCTTGTTGAGGAAAAGGTGCCTGTATACATTGCAGTTCCTGTATCTAAGGTAAATCTAGAGGATATACCAAATACTGTTCAGTATTTAAAGAAACTATATGGTGACACAGTAAAACTTAGAATAGCTCCAGTAATCTCTGTTGGTGGAGCTGATGAACAATACTCTATTGGTCCAGAGGATATCAGTATCATATCTAGGATAAGCGAATATACTAGAAAGTTCGGGGACCCGATAGAAGTAGAAGCTGCTAAGAAATTATTAGAAGAATCACCTATTCCGAACTGTGGGGCTGGATGGTT
>JAMOPC010000407.1 GCA_027064845.1 Desulfurococcales archaeon
TGAAGTAAAAGTATTTCATGAAGAAATAAAGAAAATTACTCTTAAGGAGACTAGCGATGAGTACGTTCTTCCAGTAATTAATACTGAAACTAGCATTCAATATATTGATACACCAGGATACCCGATGCTACCATACTACAATTATGTCTTAACTATTAAGGGTTATACTAATGACGTTAAAGTCTTTATAAAGCCCTTATCTGTGAAAGAAGTATCTATTGATAAAAAATTAGCACCGGTTCCTCAACCGCTAAGATATGATACTAGTGAATCAATTAAGTATATTCCTAGTCCAAGCATCTATAGTGCCGACAAGTTTTTCCCTGGGAGACTAGGTAGTGTAATGATATATCACGGATTATTAAGCAAGACACTAATATCGGTAAAAATATTCCCTATACAATATAACCCCGTTGAGAATAAGTTGTTGTTAATTGACAAGTTTACACTTTATGTAAGCTATAGTAAAACTACTACATTAGAATTTAAGAACAATTATCTAATAATAACGATCCCAAGTCTTGTTACAACTATAAATGATACACTTGCAGAATTTTATCGTGACAAAGGATATAATGTTACAATAGTTGACACCGATTACATATATACTAATTACTCTCCGGCACCAAATATTACAGAATATACTGGATTCTATAATCCATCCTATCAAGATGACACATATAATCTACTTGTTGAAAACTATAATTGGACACTGGCACTAAAGATAATATCATTCATAAATGCGACGCTAGGAAACTATAGTCATATACTACTCATAGGAAACGCCAAAGATCTTCCGCCAAGCTTTTATTTTGAATACGCTTATTGGAGAATGGATCCATACAATAATTGGATACCAACCGATATATTTTATGCTGATATGGATAGAGACTTAGTTCCAGACTTATACGTTGGGAGAATACCATTCAGTAATAAATCACTAGTACAAATAGTGATTAATAAGATCATTGCTTGGTACAAGTCAGAAGCCTCAAGGAGTAATAAGCTATACATGTCTGGAGGATACCCATTTGGTCTAACAATGATGTTTGGCGAAACAGCATTATCATCAATGGTTCTAGCAAATGAAACATGGAGTTTCCACACAGTATTGCTTACAAGAACAAGTTATAACTATACTAGAGAAACAGTTCTAAATGTTCTCCAAGGAAACGAGAAAGCTCTATGGTACTTCTTATTATCACATGGAAACGGTGACTCATTTGGAGATAGATTAGCTTTCCCTGAAGGCATTGGATTCGAGATTCTCGCAACCACCTATGATATCTTAAATATGAAGCCCAATCCCGCAGTGCCTATAGTATCAAGTGTTGCTTGTATGAATGCTGCATGGGATACAGACCTCGTTATACCAACATGGTTCAAGCTGCCCAGCATTGGTGAAGCTATATTATTATCACCAGCGGGCGGAATAGCATATATAGGTTCATCTAGAATAGCATGGGAGATACAAGGACCATTCCTGTTCTCTAACGGATTAGTTACAAATATGTACTATGGTGCATCGCTTCTACATAGGGAAATCATAGCATCTTACAATATGTATAGAGTAATGGGTATAAAC
>JAMOPC010000408.1 GCA_027064845.1 Desulfurococcales archaeon
TATTGGTATGAATTATAATCCAAGTAATGATTTCCAAGAATATACGATTAGGATAACAGGTAATGATATAGATAATGCAGGCTATCAAGACTGGGATTATTGGCCCGACTACATAGATCCAAATAACATAGTATTGAAGATCAGAAAAGATGGTTATGTTTCAATTATCTCGAGATTTGACGACACACATTTTAGAAGTCCTGGAAAAGGTCTTGACCAAAACTATACCTTAAGGCTTTATAGTAAAGAATGGGAGTGGATATTGGATCATAGAGACCAGATAAGTATAGTAATGATTACTTCATGGAATGAGGGTCACGAAAGAACAATGATAGAGCCCCCACTATGACTCAACAGCCAACGTTGATCCATTCTATACCTATAACCTTACAAAACAATACATAGAAGAACTTAAGGAAACAAACCCTACGACCAGCTATATATACGGATTCGGTAACTACGTATTTGCCTCGAGTATGATTCTATTTATATTTGGGACAATGGCTAGGTTTGTATTGAGGGCTTTGAGATGAGCTGGAAAGAAATTGTTCCAATAACGCTTGCATCCATATTATCAATTATATCCTTCTTCCTTGCAACAGCCGCTATGATAATGGCCACTCCTAAAGGCAAGATTCTTGCTTTCATGATATTTGTTTTACCATTTATACTGCTTATGTACTTTAAGAAATTACGGATCCCCATTATTATTGGTGCATTTATAGGAGTAGGTGCCTTCATCGTATTCTTCCTATTCTTTACTATAATAGGCTCTGTGGCTCCAGGACTATAACAATAATGAAGCTCATATAAGCATTCATAAGCATTAATCAGCTTTTCATTTAGACTTTTAAGGAGAGATAAAAGAATAAATAAAGTCAAATAATATTTTTTCTCGGTGGTTCCTTTTGGATTACTACTACTTAGTTATTATTGGTATATTGTTACCATTTATTCTCGTATTTACTAGTGCATATATTCCTGTTGTTCTTTCATTGTGTTTTTATGCATTCAAATATGCTTGGCTCCTGGTGCCCATTACAGTACTGGCATCTGGGATTCTATGGTTTAAGAAAAAGAAGGATGTATCAATGATAATAACGGTTCTTGTAATAGACATCTTATTGGCTGGATTCATAATCTATGAGTTAGCGTTGTGGCTAGTCTCAGAAGTACCATAAGCTTTTTTGAGCTATTATCAGCCTTGCTGAGTTTTTCGCACTATATATTTAGTTATTGCTAGGTTCTTCTAGGGTGATAGCTTGAGATATCTAGCTCTTATTATAGCTGCTATAGTCTTCGTTGGCGTTTCTGTAGCTGCCGACGCCATGACTATTACTAAGAATCTTGGGACCCTAGTCCCAGGCGATATAGTCTACTATAATACAGAGTTTAGTGTATGAGATTCCAACCCTGCCACCTGGGAGATACTATACAGTAATGTCCATGTATTGGACAGGTTTGTAACGACTGACATTTACATGCCTTATCTTAACATTGCTTGTTTAACATGGAATTTAGAGACAACGACACGTTGATGATATTTTATTACGCCACGGACAGTTACATAAGCAATGTACTTGTA
>JAMOPC010000409.1 GCA_027064845.1 Desulfurococcales archaeon
CTATCATAATCTTGTGAAGCACTAGCCCATGCATCACCTTTTTTAACCATGTAAGCTGCTTGTGCTTCTCCCTCAGCAGGTGCTTGAACCCATGGTATACCCATTGCGTCTAATAGTTTCTTAGCGTCTTGAACCATTTCATCGGTAAGCTTAGCAGACATCATGGCGTATCTTCGAGCAGATTCTAAATCACCTTTCTTAATGGCTTCCTCATACTTCTTGATCGCGTCTTCTTTGATCTTTTTCCTCCTAGCTATTTCTTGTGCTTTGAGCTCTGGTGGTTTACCATCAAATACATATGCGGGCTTAATACCGTGTTCAATTATATTTATTGTCCTATAGAATAATCCGCTTAAATGACTAGTTATCCTGCCTTGACTATCCATTAGAGGCGTTCCATCTGGTTGCCTAATAGCTGTTAAGAACTGGTATAAAGCATTATAGCCGTCAATAACTACTATCCTACCCCTCAACATCCTCAAGTCTTCAATAACTACTTTCACATCATCTGGTATTAAGTCTCTCAAGTTAACGCCCAAGAAACCATCACCCATGTATATTTTTGTCTAATAGACTCTAAAACTTAATTCATTGAAGAATACGCTCAATATCGGGGGAAAGCTTTACAATAAGATCCCTTCCTATTTTCTCAACTCTAATATATCCTCTAAGCTCTAGTCTTAGGAGGATCTCGTAGAGTTCAGACTTGGATATATCGTATCCATGCTCCTTCCTTATGATATCATATAAGTCTTTCTCGGATAAACCAGTTGGTTTGTTAATGAGTTCTTCGAGTACTAGTCTGAATAATGGATGATTTCTCCATATGTCGGATAATTTACTCATATCTTGTCACCATTGAGAAAATATCTTGTTCTTACAAAGTACTGTAATAACTACGTGTAAAAGACCTAATTCTATTAATGAATTATGTAGTTTAATAAATAGATAAGATTTACGTATAAACAGCTGGTTTTAAGTATTCTTTCGGTAACCTTTGTCTTGCTCTCTGAGCCCACTCCTCATATATCTTTATGATCTCTGGTGTGATCGATGGCTTTACTTTCTCCATTGCTTCTAGGAAGTGCCTCATATATATCTTGTCTATATCAAGACTTTCCTTCAAAGCCCTCATTGCTGCTTCACGTACAAGAGCTTCTAGATCAGCTCCACTATATCCCTCAGTTCTCCTAGCTAATTCATATAAGTCAACATCTTCCGCTAAGGGCATATTTCTCGTATGTATTTTCAGTATTTCTAGTCTTCCATTGAGGTCTGGCGGTGGCACATATATTAATTTATCAAATCTACCTGGTCTAAGTAGAGCTGGGTCTAGTATGTCAGGCCTATTAGTTGCTGCAATAATCACTACGTTGTCTAATCTATAGATACCATCCATTTCTGTCAATAACTGGCTAACTATGCGTTCGGTTACTCTCGTATCAGAAGCGTATCCTCTTGCAGGAGCTATAGCATCTATTTCGTCGAAGAATATCACTGCTGGTGCGTATAAGCGTGCTTTCCTAAATATTTCGCGTATTGCTTTTTCTGATTCTCCTACCCATTTGCTTAGTATTTCTGGTCC
>JAMOPC010000410.1 GCA_027064845.1 Desulfurococcales archaeon
TCTAATCCACTTACTATCTGAAATTGGTAGTGGGGAATATTTTTCACCACAGACGGCTAATCCATTATTAAACACTAGAGTAATATTTACTTCTAGAGTATTGTTCTCGAATATATTAATGGGGGTTATGAATACTTGTATCCTAGACGCTAATATTTTACAGGAATACGGTTGAAGCAATTCTATGTCATTCACAACACTCTGTGAATGGCTTAGTTTTTTCCATGTTTCCATATATAGTGAATAATTCTTATACACCACTACATAATATTCTGGTTTGAGAGAATAATTTGCTAAAACATCTCTATATTCTCCAATGATTTTATTAACGATGTTTGTAAAGATATATGATTTCACATGATCACTTATGCTCCCATAGGAACGGATTTCATAAGTCAATACATAACTAGATTTGGATAAATTAGAACTATTACTATTGTTTAATGCACTAGTATTACCATTTAAAACAATAGTACCCACTATAATAGCTAACACGAAAACAAATAATATAAACACAGTTCTTCTCATGTCTTATCACCTCTATTGGAGACACAAACCATCAAGCGTAGCTGCTACAGATGGTCTCACATTGTCGCACCAATTAATATACACCAATGAGTAATTCAGCAATTTACTCACCATATTTAGAATTATATTTAAACCCTCTTATTTTTGATCAGATTTTATGATTTATCTCATTTTCGTTGATAGGATAATAAGTATTTGTTTCCTAGTAACTGTATTAGGAATTGAACTATGTAAAGAATTCGAATAATGTTTTGGTTTTATGGTTGAGTCTTAGATCAGCATTAATGGCTCGTGTTCGGCATCTTTGTTTATTAATAATCCTATTGAGCTGAGAATTATTATTAATCCTAATAGTCCTAGTAGGACTAGTCTATTACTACAACTTAATAGTGACTCGTACTCCTCTTCTGCTGAATCGTTAAGCGCTCTCTCAATGATCCCAGCAGTTGATTCATAGTATTTTATTTTGGGAAGTATTCTCCAATTATGAATTGTTGATAGTATAGTGATTAATAACCCAATAACGAGTATTGCTGTGATTAATGGCTTATACTCATTGTTCTTTAGCACGGTTGCTCCACTATGATTCTATAAGTTTTTAACTCTGTATAAGTATTGTATTCTAGGAAAATATTATTTATCTAGAGGTGTGGACGGCTATGGGTTTTAAAGATGGCGACTTCATACTCATAGAATATACCGTGAGGGTTAAGGAGACTGGAAACATTGTTGATACAACTAACGAAGAACTAGCTAAAAAAGAAAACATTTATGAGTCGGGAAGAATCTATGGCCCAGTACTAATAGTTATCGGGAAGGGATGGATCAACAAAGTCGTTGAGGATGCATTGAGAGAAATGAATGTTGGCGAAGAGAAAACAATCGAGGTCCCACCAGAAAAGGCCTTTGGCCAGAGAGATCCGAGTAAGGTAAAAACATTTAGCTTACGAGAATTCAGGAGGAGAAATATAGATGTTAAGGTTGGTGATGTTCTCGACTTCGGTGGTGTTAAGGGGGTTGTTAAGAGTATTAGTGGTGGAAGAGTGGTTATTGATT
>JAMOPC010000411.1 GCA_027064845.1 Desulfurococcales archaeon
TTCAAATGCCCTTTATCTCCTTATTTGCCTGTATAAACATTATTTGTAAAAATAAACATTTTCTCAAACATGGCTAAGCAATTTATTCGTTAGTCTTTAAATTATTGTGATTCTTAGGTTTATTTGGAGCTAGAATTGGTTTTAGATATGTTAAAGAAAGGTTTCAAGGCTATTGCTCATGGTACAAAAGTTCTGGGTACAAGTATTGCTGTTTCTATCGCATATAATAGAAAGAAAAATGAACTCAAACGTGTATTGTTGAATAGGTTTTCGTCGAAACAATTAGATGAGATAGGTGTTAGAATAGGTATTTCATTGAAAAAGTATAGGACTAAGCGTGAAAAGATTAGTGTTCTTGCTCGAGAACTTTCTTTTGAGGCAGTCATAAAATATGCTAAAAGATACAAGATAAAGCATAAGGATATAATAGAAGAGCTTGATCGGTTCAAAGCAAACCTCAATGCTAAGAAAATCTTGGCAAAAACAAGTAATAAAATGGAAGAAATACTCAGAGCACTGACAGAGTTTAGACCCGAACCTGTTAGAGACGAGGAAGACCTAGAAAAGCAACTTTATCAGTACCTACGTGCACGCTTAACCAACATACCAATTAAACGCCAAGTACAACTCGGCTCCTATCGAATAGATATGCAAGTAGGACCATGCGGGATAGAATTAAAAGTACCAAAATCATCAGTATATCTACAAAGACTAATAGGACAAGTAAAAGACTATAGCGAATACTTGGACTGCATGATAACAATCATACTAGATACAGGAAAAATCAGAGATCTATCAACTTATACAAACAGATTAAAAGAACTAGGCATAATACCTATAATAATAGAGGGAAAACTGAAACGGTAAATCACGTATTAATTACTGTTACACTATTAACGTAAACGTTTCTAATTACTATTACTATATATTTAAGGTTTAGTGTTATTTAGTTTCTGTCACGGTATTCCTAATTCTCTTTGGATTTGTTCTAGTCCGTATTCTATGATTGTTTGTTTTATTTTCTCTATTTCTAGTAATACTTGTTGTCTAAATTGTTTGCTTAGGCCTAGCTTTTTCATCTTAGTGTCTACTTGTCTCTCGATGTACTCTATGAGTAGTACTAGTTGGGCTTGGCTGTAGCTCAATATGTTCCCTCAATCCAGATATATTTGTATAAGTGGGTCTTTTCTGTTTGTTTATGTTAATGTTTTTATACAGAAGGGTCAGGGGGATCGGTGGAAGTGTTTTTTGTTATGTGTTTTTTGGGTTATTGTTTGCATAGTTCGACTGTATTGTTTGCGTAGTCTAGAGTTATTTTTAGCTTTGACATTATGTCCCATCCTAGTAGGCTTGGGACTCTGAATTGTTCTTGGAATTGTTTTCCTCTATGTTTGTGGGGAAGGAGTCTGTATGTTATTTTGTCCGTATTTATTGCTAAGATATTTGTTTGATCTTCTGAATCAATAAATATAATGTCTATATCTTTACGAATTTGTGGGCATTTTTCGCCGCCAGCAATGCCAGTTATACTAATTAGTTTTCCTTTTATCTGGTTTATACCAATTCTCATAGCGTCTTTGGCAGATATTACTGTTACTCCGGATCCTGTGTCTATGAGAAACTCAACACTGCCGAGTTTTTCTCCATCGATATTGATTATTGCACATATAAACGGGTATAGCTCCTTTGTTTTGCCACCAGGCATTACCAATGGTCTAAAATATCCACGAATACAATGCAATATATCACCATTTATCCATGATATGAATTAAAAATTAGATAACTAGAAGATATTCTTCGTCTGGAACATATTCTATATGCGTGAATCTTATATCGACACCTTTCTTTCTAAGTGTGTCTAATAACCTAACATAATCCTCGTCAAAGCCAACGATTTCCCCATTGTATATAGCCACATATTTACCCACGAACTTCTTTAACTCATCAATCCTATTACGCAGAAACTTAGTGTTATTCCCTACGATTTCTAGAACCTCTTTACTCATCTTGAGCATTACCTGTCCCCTGAGGCTAAAAATGGTAATATCTGATTCTATCTATATACATTATCTTATATAGGTGTTTATATAAACTTGTGGAAATATGGCCTCTTCGACGAACTTATCTAGGCATCTTAGTGTTCTATATACAGCAATTAAGTTTCTCACAGTCTTTTTAAGTTTTTCTTGTGAGAGGTTTTTTGTTTTCATGGTCCGAGGTTTATATTGTGTCTTCTCGAAAGATTCGTGGTGAGAGTGTATTTGTTCTTTTCTAGGTGGTTTGTGTGAAGGATCAGAGTATTACTCTTATTGTTGTTATTGTTATTGTAGCTGTTGTTGTTACGGTTCTTTTCGGTCTTTCCTTGTATATGAACATGACTAGGCCCCCAGGTTAATGTTGAGAAGCCTTAGACTTATTAGACTTGGCTAATGGTTTCTTAAGATAACCTAGATACTGTTTACACGTTGATTCAGATGCATTCTCCATGCCCATTGAAGAAATCGATCTAAGACATTGTTATCCGTAACTGGCTCTATATTATTGTAGTTAACTCCACGTGAAAACTCCGAGCCTGGCCCGAAGGGCGCCGGGTTGAGGACCCGGTGGCGTAGGCCTACGTGGGTCAAATCCCACTCCCCGCATCACTTCTCCAAGCCCCAAGCCTCTACAGAGTTTTAATTTCTTTTTGTGATTTTTAATTATTTTTAGTCCTTTGTGGGTTGTTGTGTATGCACTCGTTATGCGTCTGTGGAAGGATTTATAAGTTTCCCGTCTATGTCTAGTACTGGATGAACTCTGTGAACAAAGCGAGGGGGACTAGTAGATGAAGCTCCGCGTCTCCCGAGGGAGGCTCGCTCCCAAAGGGAGGCACGGAGCGGATACAAAGGGGTGATGAAGGCGAGTAATTAAAACCGATTAGAAGCAACGATGAAGCCCGAACCCTATTGCTTGACGGTATTTGTACGAATAATTAATTGTGAATTAAACTAATACCTTCAGGATTTTATTAGAAGCTTGTTATTGATAATACAGGTTTTACGAAAGATGCAATGTTAAGGGTCTTTTAATAATTCGATGAATTGTTCCTTTGTTATCCCAGCTTGCCTAATTATTGATAATAAAGTACCCTTACTTATTTCATCGTGTAATGGAACTATAACTACTCGTTCTCTCCTTTTAAGTTTTGCATGGCTTCCCTTGATCTTTATAACTATGTAACCGATTTTCTCTAATGCCCTTATAGTATCCCTACCAGATACTACAGGTAGTTTCAATTATTTCACCTATGCAGTAAGTAATATTTTGGAACTGTTTTATTCATAGATCTGACTTCAATCTTTGCGATTTTTCCTTCTCGTCTTAAACCAGCCAATACTAGTGCTAGTAGTCTTTTAGCTTTGGGTAGTCCCTCAGCTTCATGTATGAGTTTGTTTATGAATGGATATGATTCTTTTTCGTACTGCGCTATATCAAGAATATCATCCAATGATAATGAGCTTTCGGGTCTAAATGCGCCTTTTCTACTAAGTATTTCTAGTATTTCTTTCTTCAAGGCATGTTTTAATTGACTTATGCTAAGCTTTGTTTTTTCTTTTGTTTCTATTTTACTAATTCCTTGAAGAGCTTGTTTGGGTACTTCAAATATTATGCGTAAGTTACGTATTTCGTGTAGTACGATTCGATTTTCATTCAGATCTATTACTACTTCTCCTGCACGTTCGTTATCTTGGTAACGTACTCTTATTAGGTCTTTCTCCTTCTGTATGCTTAATGACATGTTATCACCACGTATACATGAATGTTTATGCTATGTTTTTCCTTATATGTGTTTACGATTCTTTATATTAACATATCGTGAACGTGAGCAACGATTCTTATAAATGTCTACTCATATACCTTTATTTAGAAAATTATGTGGTGATGCTTACCTTGACTAATGAGGTAGAAGTAACTATATTTATTTGGCGCGAGGGCAAGTGGTACGTGGCTTATGAGCCTACTAGTGGTGTATCTAGTCAAGGAAGAACTGTTGATGAAGTACTGGAGAACATACGTGAAGCACTAGAACTATACCTAGAAGAAAAACAAGATGTGTATCCCTTAGAAAGAGTAATGATAACAAAGATTAAAATGAAGTTCCCTCAAAAAATCATGAATAAAAACTTCTAATTTTGCCAATTCCGATATAATTGAGTATTAATAACACTATATCGATATTTTACATCATCTTGATAGATGTAGCTGGGTTGAGGACCCGGTGGCGTAGGCCTGCATGGGTTCAAATCCTCCTGCACCACTTCTCTAAAGCAACTGTTGGTATCATTTGTTACAATAACTATAACTAATTGTAGGAAGACTATGGTACCTATATCCGATAGCTTATTCAGAAACTCAACCGCTATCCTATGCCTATCCTCCCTACGTTCTCCGCCTACGGTTTGTGTAGCATTACATATATCTTTTTATCTGTTATTACGATATATGAAGTTTTCAAGCATTGGGTAAGGCTAAATTATGGGTATCTATATTGTTGTTTTAGGTGTAGAGCATGAGTACTGATAGATATGGGGGCATTGCTTATTTATTGCTTTTGATCGTGTTTGTTTTGTCTATTACTATATGGTTTTTGGTAACTGATGCTTTTTTGAGAATGTTTGTTTATATTGGTTTAGTTCTTGTTTTTCTAAATATTGATTTCATCTTTGCTTCTCGTAGAGGAGGTTTTCTGGGTGTTTGGAGCGTTTTCCTAGTTTTAGCGCTGATTTCTGCCTCAGTAGTTTATGGATTGAGTTATGGTGTTAGTTACTTCATAGCTTATACAATACTAATACTGTTGTGGCTTAGAATATTTCCTGAAGCAACAGGTTTGCTTGGAGGAGTTGATTGGAGATACATTGTCTTTACTTCTTTCCCCATTGTTTTCATACTTGGTTTCCTGGGTTTTGACGGGTCTAGTATGGTTGTCCTTTCTCCTCTATGGGAGCTTCTTGTTTACAAGAGCTTTTGCGGCGATAAAACACTTGTTGGTGGCTTTGTTTCGTCATTATTTTCATCCTCAATACTAATAGTTTATCCCGTGGTATTTGTTTATGCTGTTTTAACAGGTGTTTTCAAGTGGAGGCTCCGTTTCAATCTGGGTATTGTTATCGCTCTTGACATTGTTTTGAGAGCAAGTATTATTGCTGGGTGGATGCTATGGATGTAAGAATTGTTCTCCTAGCAACAAATATTTTGCTGGCATCGATTATTCTTGGTTTTGTAGGCTACCTTATAGGTATTTATAGTATTATTGGTGTAGCAGCATCTATTGGCACGGTTGGAGCAACACTACTTGTGATTGGGTTGAGTTATAGGGAGCCTTCCTATGATCTAATGCTTAGATACTGTGAGGTTGCGAGAAGCGTATTAGCTAAACTTGTCGAGGACATGGGTTTAGCTTCTCACACACTCTACGCCATACCAGGTAAGGATGCAGTAACTATAGTTATCTCGAAACCAAATACTAGGTTAAGAAATCCAAGACCCCTTGTGGGAGTTGGTGAGTCACCATATGTTGCTTTCAAAATCAATTTCGAGAGGGAACCAGTTATTGAAGCCAGTGAGAATGCTCTAGATGTCTTTAGGACTAGGATGATCGATACCTATGGTGTTTCTAGACACGTTGAAGCAGTATTCAGCAATGGTGAGGGCAGGATTGTTTTCCAAGACATCAACGAGGCGGTAAAACCGTTGCTGAAGAAGCCTTTGTCGCCGGTAACAATTATTGCTTTAGCTGAACTAGCTAGATTACTTAATAAAAAATTAATGCTTGTAGAGGAACGAGTATTGGATAACTCGCTTGAGATGAGGGTTGTTACCAGATGAGACGAATAGAAGCATACATGTTGTTATTAACAACTATTACTGCAGTATTCACGGCTTCATTAGCATTAATGGGTGAGTCAAGAATCGATCTCTATATCTCAATAGCAATATTGTCACACTTCGTATCAGTAGCTCTCACAGGTGTAGAAGCAGAGGTTGAAAAGAAAATTTACACAGGACTAACTATCGTGCTCATAACTGTTTTTGCAATAATAGTTGCTTTAAGAGTCATCGAGATACTGTATCCAGGTCTGATCAAAGAAGTCTTTATCATTGGAGGCTAGACTAGTATGCGGAAAGCATTAGTAATAATACTAGTAGCCTTACTAATAGTTGGGCCATATCCGGGTGTTGGGGAAGAGAGTACTGTAGTTTTTGATGGAGCCCCATGTATAGAGCTCTTAATAAACATGCTTAACTCTATCGTCACAGCCGATTATGAACGATTTAATTGGAGTATGTGGTGGTTTAGCCAAGTAGATCCTCCCGGCGACGTAGCTTACATACATAATAGAACAGCTGAATTATTGAGGGAACTAGCTCATTATCTCCAAGAATACGAGGATAGGAAATCTGAAGTATTAGAACTGGTAAGACAGAATAAGTGTTTAGAAGCTGAAGAACTCCTTGGTGAAGCGAAGAAGTTCTACATAGAAGCTTACAAGATCAAGCTTAAACTAATAGATGAAGACCTCCTACGGAGATACTTTGAGAGAATGCTGAAACATGTTTGCGCTCATGAAAGAGTGGTTATGAGGAGGAGTTTTGAAGAGGCAATGAATAGCTTTGTAAACTACGTCGAGGCGCAGAGACTGGAGATAATTAAGCTTGAAAACGAAATACTGTATTGTAAATTTGGAGAAAGAATAAATCTAATCATCCATGTCGAACCATTAACTGTTGAGACAGGAGGAATAATCAAGGTTTCAGGAGAAGTATTAGGAGCAACTACTCAAAACAACAACGCCTATTTTAGAGTAATGCTTAAGATAGGGGGTATAATTGTTTCGCAAGTAGAGATACCATATACACAAAAATTTAGTGTAATGCTACAAGTACCCGGGTTTGAAGAGCTCCACAAATTTGTTGGAGACACTTATCCCACGAAGGCAAGAGTCGAAATCGTATATCTTACAAATAATACTGTATTAGCTTATAATACTACTATGATTGAGATAGTTGCTTATAAACCCAATGTTGTTTTTGAATGCCCTTCTTCCGTAAAATATAATGAATCGATAACTATACCTGTAAAAGTTAAGTCAGAGCATCCATTAAACACTATAATATACATTGACGGCAAAGATATTTACAATGTCACGCTATATCCTAATACCACCGAGCTCGTATTAGAGTGGAATAGAAACTTTACACCTGGCTATCATACATTGACATTCAAAGTAGCTGGAAAAGGAAAATACGTTACAACAAGATATTCTTGTGCACTAGCAATTACTGTTGAAGCACCTTCTATTGATATAATAGTTGATAGTTTATCAATATACCCATTTACTGGTACAAGGATCTTCGGCAAAATAGTCTTCTCCAAACTCACAGACTATGTTGTCGAGATAGTATCTGGTGACGAGGTTCGGAAAGTCATAAATGGTTCCGGTAAAGAACAACCCATAGACTTAGTATTATCGCCAAAGCCACCAATAATTATTGGTTTCGAAGATGTAGTGATAAGAGTTCATAACTTGGAGTTAGGGACTGTTTTTGAGTATAGGCACCAAGTCGTTGTCGTTAATGTGCTGGGTTTACTGAGCGCATTATTGCTACTCTTAATAGCTTTAATGATTCCTCCCTCAAAAGATGTTGTAGAATTACCGACATTCCTTATGGGAAGATTAAAGACTCTCCTATCAAAGAGGTTTTCAAGTGGTAAAATACAAAGTGTTAAACCAATTACTACGAAGATATGTTTTAGACCCTCTAGACTAACCCGTATATACTATAGAGTCTTGAGGAAGTTTTCAGGATTAGTAGGTTGGATAATGCCAAGTGAGACACTTAGAGAATATCTGCAGAGGACAGAGAAATACCTAGAGAATAAATTGCTGGAGCCTTTCAGAAAGCTGACGATACTCTTCGAGAAAGACCTATACTCAAAACAAGGTGTTTCCGAAGAAGAATTCTTAGAAGCTGAGAGGATTGGGAGGGAGCTTGAGAGTGGGGCCTAAAACACTGATCCCAATAATAATAATAACGCTCTTTGCAATAGCATCTATTACTTCTACAATCATGTATTTACCAACATCCACACCCTACAGTATATATAATACTGGGTCTAACGGTTTCTCCGAATCTACAAAGATTATGAAGCCCCTATACTCAGTAAATGAGGTCTCAGAACTACCTAGTAATACCACGTTATTCGTCTTTTCCAATGAACTAGTTGAATTAGATACTTTGACAAACTACGTCTCAAAAGGCGGTACACTAATAATCCTCTATGATACGAACCAGACAACATCCATTATAAGGGAGCTTCTCGAGGGTATATGTGTTGAGAATATAGTAGTAATTGATAATACTTATCATCTCGAATCTGGTGAATACCCATATGTCTGGATAACTATGAACAAGAGTACCTTGAGAATGGTACTCCATAAACCATCCCCCATTAAGATAAAGAGTAGTGAATGGATACCCATTG
>JAMOPC010000412.1 GCA_027064845.1 Desulfurococcales archaeon
CTCTTTAATCACAAACAAGGCACTAGAATATATTAAGAACAAGAACTTTAAACAACTAGGAGAACTAATGAATATAAACCACGGACTGTTAGTAGCAATAGGAGTCTCGATCCTTGAAACAGAAGTATTAGTTCATAAGCTCCTATCTCTCGGAGCACTTGGAGCGAAAATAAGTGGCGCTGGAAGAGGAGGAATTGTTTATGGAATTGTCGATAGAGAACACGTTGAAAAAATGGTTAAAGCATTCAAGGAAATGGGATATAATGCTTTTGGACTACAACCAGTTAAAGAAGGAGTACGGGAAATAAACGATGAACAAGGATAAATAATATTCTAGCAAATTGATTATGATATATGGGATGAAGAAACAAACCGTATGAATAGATGATTAAACTCCCATGGGCTGACCGTATTGGTTTCTAATGTCTTGAGCATTAAACATTTGGATCCGGAACAGCTATTATCAAAAATATATGGTTACTTATCACATTACATGATGGAATTATATGAATACAATAATGAAGCAAAGAAGCATGGATTCTATTTAAAACCTGTACATATAGTTGTTAAGAAGAATAGTAGTGGAGATAAAGTAAAGTATTACTACTTTGGCAGATACTGGTATAAAATAATACCCGTTAAGAGAAAGAATCGAAGAACAATCAAATGGGTTTATGTAGGAAAGAATAAACCATTAAATAATCTTCCAGATCCTCCAAGAAACCCGTTAGAAGGATTAGTTATCAAGATCAGTAATGAAGTAATAGAAATAATATCGTCAAACAAAGATATACTGGAAAACATGAAGAAGCTACTAAGAGAAGCCTCACAATGAATGGTGACAATATGGGAATATTGATAAGGAATGCTAGATTCATAGTGTCCCCACTAGAGAATTACGAAATAAGTATACTTGAGAATAAGAATATATTCATAGAAGACAACAAGATCGAATGCATAGGCGACAAATGTGGAGATAAAAAAGACATAGTGATCGATTCTTCTAAACACGTAGTTACTCCAGGATTAATAAATGCACATACACATGCAGCAATGGTTTTCCTCAGAGGATCTCTACCAGATGCAGAGTTCTGGGAGTGGCTACCCCGAATTATTGATATCGAGGAAAAACTCGTTAACAAAGAACTTGTTTTCCACGCTAGCAGACTAGCTTGTCTAGAAATGCTAGCAAACGGCATAGCTGGATTCATAGATATGTATTACCACCCCCTAGAAACTCTTAAAGCCTGCCAAGAATACGGCTTATTCATAGCCACTGGACCCGTTTATAAAAATGAAAAAAGACAACAAGTAGAGGAATTCTATAGAGAAGCAATGAAATATCGGAATCATATACCTATTGTAAACATTCATAGCCTATACTCACAACCCGAAGAAGAACTATTAGAAGCACATACCTTCTCTCTTGAAAAAAGTATTCGTTTACAAATACATGTATCAGAAACAAGGAAAGAAGTATTCTTATTAAAGAAGAAAACAGGGTCTTGGCCCGTAGAATACATGTATAAGAAAAAACTACTCGATAAAAATACTATTCTAGTGCATGCTAACTGGTTAAC
>JAMOPC010000413.1 GCA_027064845.1 Desulfurococcales archaeon
TACCTAGCCTTAATCACCTTAGACAATACTGAAACACCACTATTTTGTTCTATCGACATTAACCTCAATATACTTTTGCTAATCTATAAATGGTTCTAGATAAATAGTAATAATTTCCAGGAAATAATCGCCTATAATAAATGTTTTCAAACGAGAGATTCCTTTGGAAACTCTCCTTATAAATCCTAAAGGATCATGTAAATAATACTTTTGATACAGCATATATAGGTATAAATCATAAATCATAGAACTTGCATGATAATATCCAAAGGCATCTATGATATCCAAGTATAGGAAGAGCAGATTAAGAATAATACCCAGCATTTGATGGTATTATCTCAAGGAAATGTATTTTAGCATCTAAATAACCAAATTGTGTTTTTGGATAGGTGTATTAAGTTCGAACGATAAGCTTGTTTGAGAGACAGAGCATGAATTAAAGGTTTCACTATATTTCACTATAATTGTTCCTTAAAGCTATTTAGAGAGATAATCATACTGTTTATTTGAAGGGGGTTAACCTATGAATAAAAGGATACGCGAGTTTAGTGTTGTTATACTGGAGGATGAGAGTGGAGGATATATTGCTATAGTGCCGGAGCTCCCGGGATGTCATACGCAGGGTGATAGTTTGGATGAAGTTATTCGAAACATTAGGGAAGCGATAGAATTGTATCTTGAAACTCTCTCCGAGGAAGAGAAGAAGGAGCTGTTAAGCCGTAGGGTAGTTGGTCTTCAGAGAGTGAAGGCCCTTGCCTAAAATAACACCTATAGATCCTTACAAGCTCATAAAGTTACTTAACAAGCTCGGATTCAAGCCTATACGGCAACGAGGCTCACACGTGATACTGGTAAATGAGCAAGGCACCAGAATTGTAGTTCCCATACATCCAGGCAAGAAACTTAAGCCCGGACTCATAAGAATCATAATAACCGAGGCTGGACTTACTAGGGAAAAATATTTCGAGCTACTAGAAAAGGACTGCTAATTATCCCCATTAATTAGACTCGCTTACCATTTACATGTTATTTACTATGTTGTTATTAATAAGAAGTCTCCATTACGTCATTCTTCTCTTATATTGCTCAAAGATCTTTGTCCCAATAACGAGAATAATATAGAGAATAAAGTAGTAGATTTCGTTAAGAAATACATAGAGAATAAGGCTTCTTTATTGTAAGTTGGGGTTGCTTGTTAGTTTTTCTGTTATTTTTTGTATTGTTTTCTGTGTTTGGGTTTTTATTGTTTTTGTGAGTTTTTCTTTTGCTTTTTGCAGAGTGTTTTTGTTGCTTTGTTGCTGCATGCTATTGGTATGGTTGCTAGTAGTGTATGTATTTGTCTGTAGTAGCTTATTTTGTCTAGGTTGTCTATTATCCATTGTAGGTTTTCCAGTAACGCTAATTTCTTTACAAGCAACTCTATGCCGGGGTCAGCGTTCAGGTGATAATTATCTAGTACGAGGAGCACTTTATTCTTCTTAACAAGGTCTATAACCAAGTCTATATATGTTGATGTGTCTCCATAATCATTTTTGATAGCGTTGATCAGGTTCTTTCTCTCAACACCCTCTAGT
>JAMOPC010000414.1 GCA_027064845.1 Desulfurococcales archaeon
CTTGATTCGTTGAGATCTAGTTGAGATGCAATACTACATATATTCTTTAAAGGACAGACCCAACAATATGATTCATTTACGTCTTTATTACACAGACCAAGAATTACGGGTCTAGAAAGAACAAAATCATATTTTATAGGATCCATAGGATTGATTTTCCGAAGAATACTTGTTATTAAGAAAACATTCTTCCTGGTTTTAGATAATTCCTTAGCTCTACCAAGGAAAATTCTAGCTGCTGTCCTAGCGATCTCTGTTCCAAGAGGAATTAAGAGACGCTTTTTATCAATAAGCTTTGACCATAGACCTAGATCGGGGTATTCGTCTCTAACCATCCATCTAAGAAACAGATTAATTCTTTTATGTGGAGAATCCTTTCTCCTTGAGAGGAATTTACTCAATAATTCAATTATGTCCTCACTCGATGCTAAACTAACTGATTTACTCCAGATATATTCAGCAATTGTCGTATCTACATCCTTGTCTATACTTGGTATAAGGGAATCCCAATCAGTATCGTGGTATGCTCTTAAAAGGATCTTGAGTAATTTAGCCTTACGATCGAATCTATGGAAAAACTTCATCTCTGCAAGTAGTTTGTCGAGCATATCATTTAGGTAATTATCATTAAGGAGATCAAATATTCCGAATTCCTTCTTCATCAAGTAATCAATAATGTATAAAAACCTTGACCTGATCAAGCCTACACGCATCTGGAAATCATATAGAGCCGATAAAAAGGCCACTGCGCCTACTTCGTATGGATCGTTGCTTATGTGTTTCTTGTATTCATGCGGTATGCTGAGCATAGAAGTTTCTAGGTAATAATTTGATAAAAAATCATATAAGTTATCTAGTATAGGCTTTAGAGCAGTACCCATCTCCTCGATCCATAGTGTCATGGTTCTATGCTTCATTTAGACAGCATAATATATGATATATTTATTGGTTTTCTTGTTTTATTTGGTTTTCCTCGATGAACTCTATTATTATGATTTCTGCTATGTAGACTTCTCCTCTTATTAGGTGTCCTCCATATGCTTTACCGTTTTTGTCTGCGAGGGCTACGTGTATGTGTACGAACGGCTTGTTTTCTCTCAAACTAATACTACCACTTCCATGGAGTAATTCGTAGATTCCCTTCAGTTTTATTTCTTCATAGACACCTTTCTCAATATTATAATAGCCTATAGACGGATTAACCAGTAATCCCACCATACTGATTAATCCAGCCCTAATATTCTCCTTGCTAGCAAACTCGCGGATATACTCTAACAAATCAACTCCTCGAGGAGCTCTAAACATAAAAGCCCTTCTTAAACCATACTTCATAGCCAACAACCTTATATATTAATATAATGTAGAATACAATTTTTACCTATGCCCTCTTGCTTAACCAGTTACTATTAAATGAATAAATAAGATGCTATTCCACTAATAGAGTCATATTGGCATAGAATACCTTCTCCATCCCGGATAAACTACTAGTTTTAGAAGCCTTTTACCTCATAGCTAATGAGGAAAGACGTTTTATAACAATAAAAGTCGATGCCTCAGAGATT
>JAMOPC010000415.1 GCA_027064845.1 Desulfurococcales archaeon
CTCATATGGTATGAGAGAGAAATAAAAACAACAGCTAATGTTACGAGAAAAGATGTACAAGAGTTTCTGGAACTCGCCGAGAAAGCAAATATTCAACCGGAGATCAAAATATATGACTTAGTAGATGCAAATGAAGCATTAAGCGATTTAAAGCATGGTAAAATAAAGGGACAAATAGTATTAAAGATATAATGTATCATTAAAAACAAAGATCGCTATTTAAATATTTATTAATAAAAAGGATAGGGGCTAGTTCAATGGCATCTCTAAGAATACTTTTGGAGCTATTCATAAGATTTTTGAAAATAGGGGTTGTTGGATTCGGTGGTGGATGGGCAATACTACCTATTATTGAAAGAGAAATAGTTGAAGACGCTGGCTGGATAAGTAAAGATGAATACCTTAATCTTGTAGCTATTGCTGGTTCCACACCTGGCCCCGTAGCTGTGAACGCTGCAACTTATATAGGATTCAAAGTTGCTGGGATCGTAGGAGCTATTATTGCGACCTCAGCAGTTATATTACCGCCGTTTACAGTAATTACTACCATTGTTTATTTCTTATCCAGTTATATTAACAGTAAAATTGTCCAATCCATTCTAAATGCGTTAAAAGCGGGTGTTATAGGTCTTATCACCTTGGCTCTTTACACTACTTTTAGAGAGGTATACCTGAAGAACCTAGAAATATCTACACTATTAACTCTATCTATTATTACTATATATGTCATAATTACTATTGGAGTGTTGAAAATTCATCCATTCTTAGTTATACTCTCACTAATCCCAATAGGGATAGCATTAGGATTCCTAGGATTGATATAAGAAGAGAGTGCGGCGGCCGGGATTTGAACCCGGGATCTCCGGCTCTCCTCTAACAGTCTATTTAAGGCTTGGAGGGCCGGCGTCCTAGTCCAGGCTAGACGACCGCCGCACAATCACTTATATCCATTTACCAATAGGGTATTTTAATAATTAACGGTTTAAAATATTTGAGCATTTATAGATAACATAGTTTGTGATATGATGACAAGAGGGTCTCTTGAGCGCATAAAGCAATGATGAGAGCCGGAAAATCTGAAAAATTATAATCTACCGCCTAGTTTTATAATGGATTTTGTTGCTTCTTCTAGGTCTTTATAGGTATCAACAGATTTCCAGAACACTTCTGTGTATTTAACTGCTCCTAGAACTCCGTCCTTAGCCATTGCTGGAAACGCGGTTCTTTCCAGGTCTCCTTTATCTGGGAAGTATCGAAGAGCTTCTGGTTTCATTGCATATATACCAGCATTGATCCAGTAATCTTTTAATCTCGGTTTTTCTACAAATCCTGTAACTTTCGAATCTTTTATTTCTAAGACACCATATGGGCTTGGTAACGGAATACTTGCTATTACTGCTACAAATTCTGGGTTTTCATCTAGTTTCTCGAAAAGTTTTAATGGATTCAGATTTGTTAATATGTCGCCGTTAAGCACTAGGAATTTCTCCTCCTTAGATAAAATATGCTCTGCATTTTTGATGGCGCCACCAGTACCTAGTGGTTCGTCCTCAACGACATAGGTTACTTTTACTCCTAAACGTCCACCACTACCTATGTGTTCAATTATTTTTTCTTTCCTATAGCCAACGAGTAACACGAACTCATTAAAACCGTAACGCTTTAACCACTCAATTTGCCATTCCAGGATCGGTTTGTCGGCAACATTAACTAGGGGTTTAGGTATTTCTTCGGTATACGGTCTTAATCTTTTTCCAAACCCTCCTGCTAAAATAACCGCCATCATTGGTTATCACCGTTTAATAATAATAAGAGATCAAAAATAAAGCAATTATCTATACTAATAAAACTAATAAACCCAAACAATAAAGGTATATTATTGATATATGCCGCCGTAGCTCAGCCCGGGAGAGCGCCCGGAGCCCCTCATGTGAGGGGCTGGCGAAGCTGAAGACCGGGTTGTCCGGGGTTCAAATCCCCGCGGCGGCACTATTCTATACGGATTCAGGGTTTACTAATTAATATTACTAATGTATAATTATTTAATTAAGAGGTCTCTATAGGCTGAATAATTATGATAAAGATCTTGCTTGCCCCATTAACTAGGACAAATATATATGACTATCTTATTCAATGGAAAGATAAAATTAGCAATGTATTTTCAGAAATAGGAGTAAACCTTAGGATCGATATATGGCCTACAACGATAAAACCTTCTATGAAATGTTTCAATTGGAAAAGAACACAATATGAATCATTATGTATTATTAAACAATTATTTGAAGTATTCAAAGACTATGTAATGAACAACGATTTCTTTGTTCTAGGAGTAGGATACATAGATGCATATACTGAACCTTATAACTTCTTATTTGGACAAGCAGCTCCTCAGTACTCTATAGCTATTGTCTATACTAAGAGGTTAAATCCTATATTTTATGGTGATCCGCCAGATTATAACCTATACTCTAGTAGGGTGGTTAAAGAACTATTACACGAACTTGGACATTTACTTGGGTTAAGTCATTGTTTCAATGATAATTGCGTTATGAGATTTAGTAATAATGTATTAGAAGTTGATTATAAAGAAGCACGTTTTTGTAAAACTTGTGTCAACAAGATCAGGAACTATATATCTAGCACAAAATAAGCTCTCCATCCTTCTTCATCTTTTAATATTCTCATCATGTGATAAGTCACAGCCTTGATCTCGACTTTTGGCTCATATTTTTCAGGATCAAATATGTCTCCAATGCATTCTCCCTTAATCATATATAATGCCTCGTTTTCATCGCTTCTCTTGATACTTAGCTCATGAACCTTGATTTCACCACACATAATGTTTTCACTATAGTATAACATGAGCAAATCCTCTAACCACTTATATAACAAGCTTTCAAGATCAAAGCCTTCACTTACAATTTCTTTCTTAATCTTCTTCTCTAAATCAGCTGTATTAGTCATTGATTCAAATAATGCTAATCCAGCGTTTTCGTAAAGAGTTAATAGATCAGAACCATATGCTACTATATAAATATCAGCAGTATGTTCTAGGTAATCGAATTTTCCAGGTATACCATGCTCCACTATTTTCTCTGAGAAGCTGTTACTCATGTTACTCACCAGATATAAAAGATTAATTAACACTTCTATAAATATTAAACACAACAGAGATTTTTGAACAAGTTATTTCTAGGCGGTGAATAACGTGCCTCACAGCTTCGAACCTTATAGAGAATACATAGATAAAACTTATACACCAGATCCTGAAAAAAACGTAATAGCAGTCTTCAGGATAAAACCAGCAAAAGGATTCACTATCGAAGACGCTGCTGGCGGAGTAGCAGCTGAAAGTAGCACAGGAACATGGACTACTCTATATCCCTGGTATGATACTGAGAGAGTTAAGAAGTTATCTGGGAAAGCATATTATTTCAAAGACTTAGGAGATGGTTCATGGATTGTTCGAATAGCTTATCCTGTTGAATTATTCGAAAAAGGAAATTTACCAGGATTACTTGCTTCAATTGCTGGAAACATTTTTGGCATGAAAAGAGTTGAAGCTATTAGGCTAGAAGATATATATTTACCGAAAACATTCCTTGAAGACTTTAAAGGACCTGGAAAAGGCATAGATGGTGTTAAGAAAATCTTTGGAGTTACTAATAGACCAATTGTCGGTACTGTTCCAAAACCTAAAGTTGGCTATTCCCCAGAAGAAGTGGAAAAACTCGCCTACGAGATATTGGTTGGGGGTATGGATTATATTAAAGACGATGAAAACCTCACCAGTCCTAGCTATTGTAAATTCGAGAAAAGAGCAGAAGCAATTATGAGAGCAATAGATAGAGCCGAGAAGGAAACCGGCGAGAAAAAAGTATGGTTCGCTAATGTTACAAGCGATATAAGGGAAGTTAAGAAAAGAATGAAACTCGTAGCAGACTATGGAAACCCGTATGTTATGGTGGATGTAGTTATTACTGGATGGTCTGCTTTAACCTACATAAGAGACCTCGCAGAAGAGTATGGATTAGCTATCCATGCACATAGAGCAATGCATGCAGCATTCACACGCAACCCGCACCATGGCATTTCTATGTACGTACTAGCTAAATTATACAGAATAATCGGCGTCGATCAATTACATATAGGAACAGCTGGCGTAGGAAAACTCGAAGGAGGCAAGATCGATGTAATAAGGTATGCAAGAATTCTAAGAGAGAAACACTTCAAACCAGACCCAGATGACATGTTTCATCTAGAACAAGACATGTATCATATAAAACCAGCCATGCCAGTATCATCTGGCGGACTACACCCAGGAAACCTTCCCGGCGTCATTGAAGCCCTAGGAATAGACCTAGTAATCCAAGTTGGTGGTGGAGTACTAGGACATCCCGACGGACCTCGTGCTGGTGCGATGGCAGTAAGACAAGCACTTGAGGCCATAATAAAGAAAATACCATTAGATGAATACGCTAAAACACATAAAGAATTAGCAAGAGCTCTTGAGAAATGGGGTTTTGCTAAACCTATATAAAACTTAAAGTAATGAGACTAGCTATAGAAAAATTCCCTATTTTTATTTACTTCCTCATAAATCCTACTATTAAGCCTAGAATAAAACCTATACTTACTGGACCTACAGTGAGAATACCTAGGGTTATTAGTAAATTCTTAATAACGGGTATGAGGTCTTTAAATCCTTCATAGTATTTATAAATGGTCTCTTCTATGCTTCCACCAAAACTCCACGCATTTAGAAACGAGCCGAGCACCAATATTCCGATGAATGCCAGTATATATTTGAATACTTTTACTGAGAAATATCCGAGCGCAAAACCCAGTAGAACTTGTATTATTAATGAAACAGCAACATAAGGATTTGATGAAGCTGTGGATATTATTTGCTGAACAATATCTGTTGTATTATTAGTAGCTTCTATAACACCATTACTGATAAACGAGCTTATAATCCAATACATTCATACCACCTCTCTATTAAGTACTTACTATACTTATTGATAGTTCTATAATACTATTATGTATCAAGCACTATAATAAGTACTTGATAACAAGTAACATATGATGCTTTATCAATAACCAATTATAAATATTATTAGATTTTGTTAATATATTAAACCGTTTTGTTTATAAAGGATAATTTTATAAATCACTAAAATTAACAATATAATAATGGTGATAACTATGAAAAAATTTGCAGAATTAATATATAGTCCAGAATCTGCTACAGGAGAAGTACTTAGCAAAGTAGAATCACACACACCTAAAATTATAGCACCAGACAAAGTAAAAGCCAATGAAGAATTCAAGATAAAAATTAGCGTCGGACCTCATCCTAATACTATTGAACACTCAATAAGAAGAATAGAGATCTACATTGCTGAAAAGACAAGAAAATTTAACCCGATACTAGTGGCTTCAATTGATCTAACCCCAATGTATAGTGAACCAGAACTAGAAATAAAACTCAAACTTAAAGAGACAAGCATTATTTATGCAATAGCTTATTGTAATCTCCACGGTTTATGGGAAAATAAAAAAGAAATAATTGTAGAAGACTAGAATAATACAATTTACCGGCAGATAGGCAATGAATAAACACAAGCTAAGAGAAAAAATAGAAAAATCGATTCAATTATACAACAAGTATAGATCACCAGAAGCAACAGCACAACTTATAGAGCTAAACAACGATAAAATGAAAATCAAGCTCTCAGGAACATACTGCGAAACCTGTGGTCTTTACGATTGGATCGAAGACCTTAAATATATTTTAGAAGATCATGGTGTAAGAACGGAGATAGAGAGAATAATAGAACTTGAGGGCTATTATGGAGACAGGGTCATAGTTTTTAAAATAAAAAGAACCAGCTGATGAACTGCTCGTTTTTATCCAACTTCGACGCCTAGTAAAAGTGATGCTAATTTACCTATAATGAAGGTTAGAGTTGCCGAACCTATTCCAGCAAGGATTAGTTCTAACATTTTCTTTTTAATATTTATCTCAGCAATAACAGCTATGACGAATCCCATACCTCCTAATAGTAGTGCTGCTATAATAAATGATGCAGGTAATGATAATAATACTGGTGCTCTTAAATAGTATGGGATCAACGGGATTATCGCTCCTAATATGTAAAATATACCTGTATATAGTCCTGCCTTAACAGGATCCTCGAGCCTTTCTTCTGTTAATCCGTATTCTTCAACAGATATTATCTTAGATAATAGTTCTTCTTTATTCATAGACTCTTTTGCAATGATTGATGCCGTTTCTTCGTTAAAGCCTTTTGCAACCATATGTTTCTTTACCCGTTCAAATAATGTTTGAGGAACATATTTTACGATGAGCTTTATCTTTTCTAATACACCTATTCTAACTTCTCTCTGTGCTTTAACACTAGTATATGATCCTATACCCATAGACAGTGCTCCCGCAATACCGACTATAGTTCCACCGACAGCAACGTTAAAAGGATCCCCATAAACACCTGCTAATCCTGCTGCAACAGATAATACTTCAACTAAACCATCACTCATGCCAAGAACAGCGTCTCTTATATGTTCCATAAAATCTTTGAAAGCTTCTTCTTCCTCCGCAATTTCTTGTTCATGTAGGAGTTCGTCCTCGATAATTCTCTTTAATTCATCTTTCTCATCAGGGGATAAATATTTGCTATCTAAAAGCTTAGAATAAAATAATACAGCATCCTTTTCTTCGTTTTCAAGTAGCTTAAGCGTTAATACATAGCCTATGATTCTATAAAATAGTATTTTCGTATTAAGGAGAAAACGGTTTATTTTTATCTTAGAAGTATCGAATCCCCTTTTCTTCAGAAATTTTGCCCAGAAAACAGCATGTCTAGACTCCATTTCCGCAATACGTCGAAGTTTACTAGATACTTTCTTATCCCTATATAATCTACTTAATTTAGTATAGATCGTTGCTGCATACAATTCATCCATTAAAGCTTTTCTAGCATTATTAAGTAATTCCTCGAACTCCATGTCCTCATTACCATTGAATTATTATAATTTATTAATAGCAGAAACTATTTTTTCAAATATTTCAGGAGTATATGTATTATTGAATTCAATGATATCTATTATCTCAAATTGTGATTGTTCGAGCATTTTCTTTAATAATCTACCGGCAACGCCTCCCCATCCATAAGATGTTACAATTAACATTTTCTTCTTAGAATTTACCTTATCT
The DNA here is from genome assembly GCA_027064845.1 of Desulfurococcales archaeon. Lineage (GTDB taxonomy): Archaea > Thermoproteota > Thermoprotei_A > Sulfolobales > Desulfurococcaceae > JAGHDU01. The sequence goes on from JAMOPC010000415.1 coordinate 7,241, forward strand.
ATCAGGAGCTGAACAATATATTTCATATATGGAAAAATACTTGTTTCATAAGTTGCTGTTCCAAGTATTATTGCTTTAGAATCTATAACATCCATTAATACTTCACTAATAAAACTATGTTCTGTATCAGTAAATTTGTATATATGAACATCATAACCCCGCTTAGTTAATTCGTCTATGATTTTCTTAATCATTGCTTCAACATAACCGTACATAGAGCTATAAATAATGGTTACTTTGTTACTATCGCTCACAGCTTTTGCCCATTTAGAATAGAGCTCCACCAAATAGCTATAATCCTTCCACAAAGCACCATGTAGAGGCGCTATTATTTTAGGCTCGATTTTTATTTTTGAGAGTTTCTCAAGATTCTTTAAAACATGTTGTCTATAGTGCCCTATAACAGTTACAAAGTATTTCTTCATGTACTCAATGTATTTCTTATCAGCTTTGTCTGCATAGATTTCTTTTGGTATAGAATATGAACCAAATGCATCACCGCTAAAGAGTATTTTATCTTTTTCTAAATAAGTCATAATTGTTTCAGGCCAATGCAACCAAGGAGTATATATGAATCTTAGCTTAGCATCACCTATCTCTAGGACCTCATTATCTTTAATGGCTCTAAAATTGTAATTGTTTATTCCATAGAATGTTCTAATCATTTTATTGACTAATGGATGAGATATAATAATTAAGTTAGGATTATACCTGATTATTTCTTTTATACATCCGCTGTGATCTGGTTCCATATGATGAATTACTAAATAATCTATTTTTTCTGGCTCAATTATTTTCTTTATAGATTCAATATATTCTGTACATTTCCCTTTTTTCCATGTATCAAATAATATTGTTTTTTCGCCTAGGTATAAGTATGAATTATAAGTAATACCTTCAGGTATTTCCCATAGTGCTTCGAAGTACTTGATCTCCGTATCATCGTATCTTATCATATATAATTTATCAGTTAATTTATAGACAATTGAGTTATTCATATAAGATTACCTCTAACTACACATATGGTTCTAAATGGTTAAAATTGTTAAATATTAGAAAAGGGTTATTGAAAAAGACAATCTATATATCATAATCTATTTTCTTGGAAACTCCTCTATTTATTTAGATGGTTTTGCTGCTCTTTCAAGGAATTTCCTTACTAGTTCTACATCTTCATTAGGCACTATGTCTTCGTAGCAGAACCACCAGTCGTA
>JAMOPC010000416.1 GCA_027064845.1 Desulfurococcales archaeon
ATCCATGTATGTATCGTAAAGTCCAGCGTCATCCCATACACCAAAGCATTCCTCGACAATATTCGCTCCATACAAGCTTGTATAATTCTTAGAAACAATTGTTTTTCCATCAATCACGAGCTTAAACTCTACTTCACCATCTGGATAAGCTGTGAACTCTAAGACAAAGTTATGTGGATCATATACTCTAAACTTAGTAAAGACTTCTTCTTGAGTAATAGTGTCATAGAATACGATGGATCCATTCTTATATGCTTTTATATCGAAGAATATATGATTCCCGTTATACAAGTGTATTTCATGTATTATGGTATAGTCTTCGCCTAGCTGGAATAATCCATACCACATATTATAGCTAATCCTTAGTTTCTCAACATTATCTCCTAGGATCAAGTCTACTCCATAATATCTCCAAAACTGATGATATATTGCTGAGAAATATTCTGTGTCATAGTCCCATGCACTAAAGTATCTATTCTGAATATAGCTTAGTGCCGGATGTGCTGATAATTCTATAGTTCTAAGCAGCGTTACACCTGAAGAAGTTAATAATTTAAATTCAACCAGTACTCCGGGAACAAATCAGAATTTTTGAGTCTTGACAGCAATTTCTACAATATGACCTGGTTTTACTAGGACTTCTCCGTATCCAAGATACTTGTTCTCTGTTATATCCCATGCCCAAGTTATTTTTGCTTCTTGATTATTGATTATTACATGTGTTATAGTTGTCTCGGCTGAGCCTGTGTTTCTAATATATAGTAGTATGGTTTTGATAGCTATTTGTGCATCATAGAACTCGAGCTTCACGTATCTCTGTTGTATCGTGCTTGTAGTCATGGAGGTTATCCATAATGCATAAGCAATACTTATAGCAATAACAACAGCAACAATGACAATCGTAACTATGAGAGGCGATATACCCTTCATCAAATAGTATATCACCATCTAATCAGTCATTAAAAACAATAAGCATCACAATAATTACACTATATTATTTATTACATTTAAGAAAATAAAATGTTCACTAGAGATATTATTTCGGTGAAATATAGAAAAAATATATAACAAGTGATTGAAAGGGAGCAGATCTATATGAGCATTTACGTTATCATACCAACATATAATGAGAGAGAAAACATTATAGAGCTTCTCGAGAGACTAAAAAAGACTCTAAAATCTCAAAGTTTAGAATACAAAATTATTGTGATTGATGATAATAGTCCTGATGGAACAGCTGATGCTGTTAAACAATGGGCTAGTGATAACAAAGATACTTATGTGGAGGTTATTGTTAGGGAGGGAAAGAAGGGTCTTGGATCAGCTATTCTCCTAGGACTTAAAAAAGCTCTCCAAGATCCTGAGGCTGAATACTTTGTTACTATGGATGCTGATCTATCTCATAGACCAGAGGATCTCCCATTAATGATTAAATATGCTCGCGAGGCAGATGTAGTCCAAGGCTCTAGATATATTCGAGGAGGGAGTGTTATTGGATGGGGTTTTCACAGGCATATCATAAGTAAGACTGCTAATATATTGATTAGATTACTCTATAGAAC
>JAMOPC010000417.1 GCA_027064845.1 Desulfurococcales archaeon
AACCAATGTATAAATCACTCTTTTTCGCCAAGTATTGTTCTTATATCGTCAAATAAATGAAATAACACGTCCCTGGCAAATATGATAACTTCTTCCTCACATATTTCGTTACAATTCAGTTTTATACCCAGCGTCTTTTCCAATAACTCTTTGCCCTCATTTGTTAGGAATTCGTCTAGGTGGTGATGGACAAGTGTATTGAAAACATCTAAGTACGTCTTGATTCTTTCTAGTACTAGTTCTAAGTCTGGGTCCATATTGTTACCCTTTATTCTTTCTTTCTCGCTTTAAAAATAAATATTTTCTATATAAAATGAATAGTGGGTGATAAATTGATAGGGCTTTTCCGGGCACGAGATATTAAAAAGAACAAAAAACCAGCAAGGACAATTAAAATTGTTCCAACAATATTGACTACTAAGAAACCCGTTATAAAAGAAGAAAAAGAACCTACAAAGAAAAAAGAGCCAAAGACCAAAAAGTTTAGAGAAACCTTGATAAGTAAGCTAGGAGAACTCTATATTAAAACAAAATATGCAGCCATTCTTAGACACTTCAAGAACAACGTACTAATATATTTGCCACCGAGCCTAGTCGATTATATACTTCTAAGAACTGGTTTGCCAATGTATAAAAGAGTAGGACTTAGAACTGTTCCAATGAATTTATATGAGAAAAAACTAGTTATATCAAAATATGTACCCACAACAATTCTTATAAATTTGTTACAAGAATATTATGGAGACAATGTACCACCATGGCTAACACAATTGGTCAAAGTCTATGAAAAAATCATTAACGACTATAAAAGAGAAATAAGTAAAAAGAAACAATAAAAACTATTTTATTTACCTATTGTTTTCTTTATGAAGAACTTAAAAACACGTCTATATATTCCTAGACCGTATCTAAGTATTCTTGGGAAAGTCTTTTTAGTATCAATTGGTGAATTACTAAGGATAATTAAGTAATCAGTAATACTTGGGTTTATGTAACTCATAAGGTCCGGTCTTATATAGTAGTACTTTGGTTTAACCTCGCTAATAAGCTCTAACAAGTCTTCGTAATGATAATGATTAACCACATGCGTGGGATCATCACTATAATGACCAGGAACAATACCTATAATGGCCCTGCCTTTCCTCAGACAATATTTCAATAGGTTAATTACTTTATCTTGCTCTAGGTGCTCAATACAGTGTTGAAAAATATAAATATCTCCTTCTGGTGGTACTTTCTGATTTAGGTCCATACATATTACTTTATTACTGTATTTACATCCTTCCAAATCCACTCCTACATACTTATTATACGGTAATCGTTTTGACAAAAACTCTATGAGGTAGCCTTTCCCAGCACATAATTCTACTATTTTTTCGTCTGGCTTTATGTCTATGGCTTTGAGAGCGTAGTATATGTCTATCCACTCTGTTTTATCAATTTCATAGTCGCGTTTATCTAGATAGCTCGACATACTTTTTCACCACATAAGTAATTCTTTGTTTATATTTATTTTTATTAAAAAGAGTGGATCTTTTTCTTACGATTTTGTTAAATTTATAGTAGTCCTTTAAGGCTTTTTCAATATATTTTATAGCCTCATTTAGTGATATATATCCGAACCCATATTTACCATATTCAATAATATCGGTCCAAGCACCTCCACTCCTATGAATTACTGGAACTAGTCCCGCTGCCATTCCTTCTACTACAGCCATGCCGAAATGTTCATAGAGGCGAGAATGTAAAATTACCTTAGAAATAGACATTATTTCCATAATTTCTTTATCTGAAGCGTTGGGTTTTAGCACCACATTTTTTAAATCCTCTAATTCGATTTTCTCTTTTATTTTTCTATAATATTCTTGGCTCTCCCTTTTATTAGCAATACTACCAATTATATAAAATTGTATGTTTGGTAATTTTTTGGCAACTCTAAGTATAAATTCATATCTTTTCTCGGGAGAGAATCTGCCAATACTTACTACTATGTCTTCTCTTTTCCCCTCTAGTCTAAGGTATTTCTCTATATTAACTGGCGGATAAATTATTATGGCCTCTCTAGATAGGACTCTTCTTATAACACTAGCTGAAAAATGCGAGTTCGTAAGTAACAAGGTATTAAGTTGTTTTCGCGATAAATAGTTTTGGAGAATATAGTATGGCGTAAAATATAATCTCCAGAATCCATGACTATACTTACTGTACCCGGCATCCATAAGTTGGAAAGTAGGGAAATGCATATATGTTATATCAGCATTAGTAACAAGGACATCTCCATGAGTATTGATTATTACATCAACTTCCTTAAACAATTTAGGCGCAAGGGCCGAAGTTAATATTCTTTTATATATAGTGAAACCCCTAAATGGAACACTAAAGACAATCTCTTTATCGGGCCTAGTTACTTTACCCCATAAACTATAAACTTTTTTCCAATTAGTTTGGTCCGTGGTGGCCAACACTACTTTCCAACCTTGTTCTTTTAGTGCCTCAATAGTTGCCACACATAATCTTTCAGCTCCGCCAAGTGGATTCAGGCTATGATGAATAATGCCCATAATGACTTCATTCATTACTGGATCACCTTTTTAGGTAGTCAAGAAGTGATTTACGTGGAACAAGATTATCTATAAGGTCTGGTAGTGCTTGTTCTATCAATTCATTGAGAAAGTCTTTGGCAAGTATTTCGGCCATCTTCGATTCACTTATGTTCTCGTATGCTTGTTCAAGACATAGATCGTATTCCATCTCTATACATTCTTCGTCTCCATAGCATTTATCATTACATATTCTCTCGGCTTCCTCCTTTGCGAAGCTATCAACAATAGAAGTTATATTTACATTAACACATGCTGGTTCATTACCGAACCAAGAACAGATCCTAGCATACCATTCCTCACCTATATTCTCGACACCACCAAGATAAGCTCTTCGCCTAATATATTCGGCATAATCAACCATTACTCGCTCACCTTTCTTTCTACGCTGTCTTCTTCTATGCAATACCATTCTTGGCTCAACGGATCAAAGAATAATCTAGTTCCCTTGGGGCATATAGGTATATTGATATATCCGATATCAGACATTTCCATTATGGAATCACCCAATAATAATATGGTTTTATAAAGTGGATTAAAAAGAACCTCCTAGGAAGTATTTCTTCGCTTTTTCATCGCAATATAGTTTTATACATTCAAGTATATCATCTATTGGACAATCGTTTATTTCGGGATGGCAATTGTTTTCCAAGTATATTAATCTCCTAACGCGGTCCGCTACTGCAAACCATTTGAGACTCTCCTCTAGGTGCTGTAGGGCTTTTTTATAAGCATTCCTATATCTGGGATTGCTTATTTCCTCATCATCATATTCTTTAAGAAGTTTCTCCAGCTCTGCATACTTTGTTATAACCTTATTATAAAAAGACATTAATTGACCACCTTTATATTAATCTCTTTTACTGTTTGACTAAACTGAAACATTTTTTCTACGTATAGTTCGATAATTTTCTTACACACCAACAACGTAGTCCTAGTAATAGGAAACTTCATCTCGGTCTCGTTCCCATCAATATCAATAATTTTAACAATAATCCTAGCCATTACTTGTTCACCTTTTTCCTTTATGTATTCTTTTTATTTGGTCTTCTAATTGTTTGTATCGTTTTTCAGCTTCTTCCCCATAAACATCAAGTTCAATGGTATCATATTTTCGTAGGACCATATAATTTGCCTTTTCCTTCTTGTTTTTCAATCTATGTACATGTACATTGATATAGTAGTAGAACTTTTCCTTGGATTTCTTGATTTTCCTAACATGTATTCTTACGTGATAAGTTCCTTTTTTCTCATCCTCGGCTCCAATAATGTATCCATACTTATCTTCAATAATGTAAGCAACATCACTGATCCAGTATTTTTTCATTGGTAAACCCTCATTCCTTAAAATCTACTCCGCCATAAACTATTAC
>JAMOPC010000418.1 GCA_027064845.1 Desulfurococcales archaeon
TTTCTCATCCTCGGCTCCAATAATGTATCCATACTTATCTTCAATAATGTAAGCAACATCACTGATCCAGTATTTTTTCATTGGTAAACCCTCATTCCTTAAAATCTACTCCGCCATAAACTATTACGTATCCTCTCTTCATTAAATAGTTCTTGATTTCTTCAAATTCGTTCTCGTCCTCGTACTGGTACTTGATGTAGTGCCTATGCCTACTAGTAACCATTGGCGTTAATGTTATCTCGTTCTTTTCCCTATCAACTATGGCAACATGCGTTGATGGAGAAATAAAAACCAACATCTTCTTAAAGGACTCCAAAGACGTTACCTTAATTAGTGCCAATTTTTCACCCAGAATAGTATTTTTGAAAAATGATATATAAACAAAAAATGTGGTTAATATAAGTTATTACTCACTACTTTCCTATGGCTTAATTACTTTAATTAATCGTATTGGATAAGCTCCGCTCCCATGTACCCACTTGTTTTTGTATCTATAAAAGTAAGCCCCTATTTCTCCTTTGTAAGGACCCTCAAGTTCTTTTACAACCATATATGGATGGTCACCCCAACGTACTAATCCCTTTTCTTCAGCTTCGTAGTAGGCATCCTCTATAGCCTTCCATGTTGGTGGCACTTTTTTACCTAGTTTTTCTGAATAATATTTTGCCCATACTATTCTTGCTTCATCTAGACTCAGTGGTTCATATAGTCCTTTCTCGGCTTTTTCTCCATAAATGTCGCCTGGCTTAGTTATTCCTAAGAACTGTACTTTCATTGGATGACCCCAGCCACTGGGAGAAAAGTATCGATCAATAATTACTATGGCACCTTTTGGCAAGTTTCTAAGACTTATTCTTTTAGGAAGTCTTTTTCTGGTCCTAAACTTTGTGGACACCATTATCACCCACTAGTTTTGTTACATCTAGGAATATTAATGCCTATTCTTGCCTTTATTCTTGTCTCTCTTTTCGTACATGTTAATATATATGTTCCACTTTACTTTCCTATTTAGCAACTTGTATAAGTCATTCACGTATTCGTCTAAATCACTTATAGCAGTATTAGTTTCTATTATTCGTTCCCTAATTTTATCTAGTTTGTCCTCAATTTCCCCCATGCCTCGTATTAAATCGTTGTATTTTTCCTCATAATATCTTAGAGCTTCAATACTTTTGAACAATTCTTTATTTAACTTCTCGGTCTTTGAAACTATGCGTTCACTAGCATCAATGTATTTTTTAACTAGGTCCTTTAGGAAAATATATGATACTATTCCACCAATAATGAAACCAAAAAAGGTGCCAGCAACAAATGATTCTAACACTTTGTTCACCTTATGCCAGTTCTATCTAGGACCAATTTCACTAGTTCCTCCAAACTTATATCTTTGTCCAGATCCATTACCTCTCCACTGGGTAAAATTATTTTTGGCGTACCAATTATGTTGATGCCTGTTCTTAGTGCCTCTATATAAATATTGTTCCTAGTAATTATTCCATAGAGCCTTAGGTCCTCATTAAATATGATTTTACCCTCCATTCGTATATGTAGAGACTTTATAGGTATACCGAAAAATATTAAAATAATCGGCAACAAGTCATACATGGAACTATAAGTGTTCTCCATTTTTGCCAGGAATGACTTACAGAGATCGCTTATTTCGCCGTCTTCTTTGACCTTTATGTAGTTTATACCATTTTCATCTATAATGTATTCCTTTACGCAGTCCTCATAGATTTTCCTTAGCTTTTCTAGTCCGTATTCATTAATGGCATAATAGTATAAGGCTATCTCTTCCACTAATTTGTTGTCATTGAAAACAAATAAGTATTTACCAAAAACTATTGCGTCATTAGGCCTCTCATGTAGTACGGCGTTTTTTATGTTCCTAATGGCGGTGTTTTCAAACATGGTCATAGTTTCTTTTATAATATCTTGCATACTCATATTTCTTCACCATTAATGTTTAGGTTATACTCTGTTCTTGGAGAATTGTATTTGTGGCAATAATTGTCTATACACTCGTAGTATATCATTGTTTTTACAATCTCTATTCTTAGACCACTTGGGAAAACTATTAGTGCCTTAACATATTTCCTGCCATTACCTAGGTCTCCCTTACTATATTTTATTAGCAAGTATTTTTTCAGCGCCTCTTTATTAATTACTATTGAGGACGAGTTATTCTTGTTGTATTCTTCAATGAGTCCATATACTTTTTCAAGAACTTGTTTTTCATAGTCTTTGTTTAACCTATAAAAAGGCTCAATATCTTTTAGGGCCTCAGAGATCCCGTCAGTCATTATTTTCACCTTCTAGTTTTTCTTTGTCTCCACCCAGTTTATTTTTCTTGTATTTTTTCTTCCAAAGCATTCCTAGTGGTTTTTCTTTATCTACTAACCCCATTATAGTATATACTTCGTACCTTATGGTTTGCAATAAGGCAATATTTGGTTCTTTTCCCATTTCTATATAGTAGAGGACCTTATCTAATATATTAATGGTTTCCTCGAGTTCTTTAATTAATTCGAGTCCAATCTTTACCGGCTTCTCCAGTGATTTTATTCTATTAAAATACAGTCTAACCATGGGATGGTCATATTTTTTGGATTTTTCAATAAACTTATAGTCTTTGTGGATATCTTTGATCCAGCTTAGCCTACTGATTAGCTCGGATAAAGCAACCCTTGTAATCATTATTAGGTCCTTGTCTGAGCTTTTCCTAATTTCCCATAGACTCTTCATACCTGTTCCACCATTAATTCTTTCAGTTTTCTGGCAACATAAAGTCCTTTATCGGTCACAATATATATTCCTCTTTGCGGATACTCTACTAATTCGTACTCTATTAGTTTTTTCATTGCCTTAACTATTCCTCCCGGGCTCAGTTTTGTTCTTTTAGCAATATATGTTGGAGACAAGGCCCTTTCACCATGTTTTTCATAGTTTTCAAGGAAAAGGAGTAATATTTTGACCTGGGTATAGTTTGGAACGAACTCCATATTTGTCGCCTCAAAGGTTATCTAATACGGTCTTTACTCTTTCAAACATGATGACTTTCCAGTTTTCACTATTTACATACTTGTCCAAGAACTTTCTAGGATTACTAATTCCTTCCTCAAGTTCTTGCAGTGCCTCAGTAAATAGTCCCTCTATGCCAAGAGCAACTAGTGTTTGCCTCAAATTGTCTAAGTACTGTTTAGCCACTTTCCTGTTTAGTCTTTGTTTTTTCTCAATTTTCCTAACATATCTTTCAAGTTTCTGGATAACCTGTAATGTTAATTGCTGAATATATGTTTCAAGTGTTTTCTTCAAGGTACTGGCAAACATTGGGTCCAGTCTGGCATACTTTTCAATTTCGTAGGCAGAGAACTTTATTGGCGTAACATATAGTTCTATTTCATGGATATTCTTTGGCTCTGGTGGCAATACGTATTCAATATGATATTTTTTAAACATTTCATTTACTTGGCCAACAACTTTTTTATAAAATTCCCTGTACCATACATTGGCATCAAAGAGCATTCTATTTGCTTCCTTCTGTTTTTCCATTAATTGTTTAATTTTATTTTCGGGTAAGATATAGATGTTTTGAGGATAACTCTGTAGTACCAAGGTATTATTCTTTATCCATGAATATAGTTTGTTTTTAGCATAAATCATGTATCCATAAATGTTTGGCGTAGTAATTGTTAATACTACAACATACTTAACATTCTTTCCTCTCCCGATGTGGTGAATAGTGCTGATTAATTGTCTCTTATAGCCTTCCCAGTTTTCTTTTTTAAGTTGCATTACTTCCTTCAATAGCCGGGTTATTTCTTCATCAAATTCTCTGGCTTCCTCGGCAATGAATTTCTTAAACTCGTTCAGGAAAGCATTTATTGTTGATATTTGTACTCCTCGCTCGACTTCAAAACTGTAACTGAATACCGTATCACTTGGTCCCCTGTAAGTTACAAAAAAGCCTCTGAGTTCTATTACCTTATCTTTTTGGGCCTGAGACATATTTATTACCCGCAAAAGATTTCTTTTACTTCACCTTCAATACCGTATTTTTCTTTCAAAAAAGATATTATTTTACGGGCGCGAGCGCCCATTGGGTTAAGTATAATTACCTTGTCTCTCTTAACTACAATCATGTTAATCACCACAAACTTTCTTGGACATGTTGTTCTTCCTCAATATAGGCCTCTGGCTTCTTTTCTTCGTACTCTATTGAAACATCGATGCCATATTTCTTCAATAGTTCTTGGAGCTTTTCTCGTTCCTTGAAACATTGTTTACCAATAAAACCGTCAAAGTCAATAGATATTCTACCATTTTTATCTATAACTATACGGATCTCTTTCATTTTACCACCTCTCT
>JAMOPC010000419.1 GCA_027064845.1 Desulfurococcales archaeon
ATGCCTCAAATAAAATGTATAATGAATTAAACAAGACAATTGAAATGCTGAGTCCACTATATGATCACAGAGATGATCTCGTAGAGTTCATTAATATACTACATGAAATGCTATATCAACTAAAGGAAGGAGCCGACGAAGCCTATAAGAATAGAGACGAAATACTTAGAGAAGCTAATATCACATATCAACAACTAGTTGAGCTGAAGAACGCATACATTAATATGAGTACTGGTTATAATAAAACAGTTAATGGATTACATCAAGCCTATAATCTAACATTGAGTCTTGAGGAAATCCTTAGATTCTGTGATTTATACTATTACAAGCTAGCAGAACAATCCAATCAAACATACCTATTGATGCAAACACTCAACAACACACTCTACGGTACAAATGAATTATACTACAACACAAGCCAGACATATACTCATCTCCTATACGATGTTGCGAGAATAGAATACTATCTCATATACAATACTCAAGCATACGAGAAAGGATTATCAATCATAGACGTATATAACACTGTAAAATACACCAACCTAACAGGAGAACCAGTAAATCCCAAGCTCGTATACCTAGTATACACCTACACCATAAAGTACTATAACCCAGTAAACATTACAACAGCCGACCTATACAGCATAGCCAATAATATAACAGAGACAATGCTCGCAAACCAGCCCACACAATACAAGGAATCAGTACTGGCATACATTAAAATATACTCGAAGGTAATGTATGAAGTATCAGAAAAGATCCTTAAGAGCCAGGGACTAAGCAACTACTTCCAAATACTATCCGTGGATCCTATGAAGGGACAACTAGCATTAAAGAGCATATTGCTGAAGGCACGCGAGTATTCCCTGAAACCCGCAGTCGAAACATATTCTGACATCATGGCAGACGTTATGGTTAAGAAAATGAACCTTCCAGAAAATGCTTCAACAGTTATCGAGAACTTACTAATCCAAGCATACAATCTAGGATATCCAATTGATCCAAGTAAAGCAGAAGAAATAATAATAAACACTACAGCAAAAATGCTATATCTCCTAACACACGAAAAACCCGACGAAACAATATACTATTACCTGAAAATACTGTATGAAAACGGGCCCAGTACCAAAGCAGCTGCTGAAGCCCTCAAGCTTTTCATGGAGAAAAACATTCCCCTCCCAGACAAAATTCTGTACATAGTTTACGAGACAATAATAACAAGTGATCCTCAAGGTAAAGGAGTATTATATTATGATCCAATTCTAGCAGAGGAAAAAGCAGTAAGCATAGCCTCAAAAATTACAAGCCTAGATGAAAATATCCTGAAGGAAATACTGCTTCACAAAGGATTGAATATTCCCGAAGTAGCGGAGAAACTCATGGAGAAAATGATTATTGAGAAAACAAATAGTAGTCAAGCAATACTAATGGCTAAATTCATTGCCGAACATCATGGCATAGTATCTAAGGATCTCTTCATCGATTTCTTAGAGGAGATTTTCGCTTTACAGATGAATAGCACTAATACAGCCTTTACAAGAAATATTGCGGAATGGAT
>JAMOPC010000420.1 GCA_027064845.1 Desulfurococcales archaeon
TATTATTTCTATTGTTTCACGTTCTTCTATGCTCCAGCTCATACATATCCCCGTTGGTAAAAAAGGCTATGGCTTAATGTCTAGCGATATTAATACTGGTTCTATTGGTCTACGTATTGCTAGTTCCACTACTAGTGATGCTGTTAGTATAGCGACTGTTGGATAGCTCGGTATTACCTCGTATCCCTCATTATAGTTTATAACCCACGAATCGCCCAGTTTTCCTTTCGGATGGTATTTTACTGTGAGATGCTTTCCATCATAGTGTCCCGCCACTACTGGTTTTTTCCATTCCTCTACGTCCTTGTATATTTTCTCCTGCGATAACGGTGCATCAGTTGTCTCTATTATTATTGTGCTTTGCTGTATTTCTGCTTTTTCCAGCTCACTTAGTTCCTCATACTTCTTAGCTATTGGCATGATGTTTATCTGTGGTCTTATCAACGCTATATATTTTCCTAGTGCTTCTGCCTTGTTGAGTTTCCTAGCAAAGAACTGTAATGGGTATGGTAATCGGTTCATGTTCTCTGGCTCTACCCTGTCTGGATCAATTAGTATTAGGTCTGTGTTTGGGCAAAGTACTAGTGATAGCATTATGCCTACCCATGACCCTACACCGCCACATCCGATAATCGTTATCCTATCTAGCAACTCTACCCCATTTCTATCTATGGGTTCTAATCTTGTTAGAAATCTTGTTAATAATTCTTCTAGTCTTATGACTTTCATACAGTATCCCCGTAAAAATGTTTATGAGGAAAAAAGAGGGTGTGGTGTTAATGGTTTTATTGGTTGTTTTAGGCTGATTTGTCTACTCTTACAATATCTACTACTACGTCTCCCTTCTCGATCTCTTCGTTGAATACGTCATCGAATGTCTCTGGCGTCGCTAACTTACCGTTCACGAATACATCGAATTTTGCTAATCCTACTTCCCTAGCAATCGCCTTTATCTCGTTCTTAACGGTCTCTGGGTCTCTTGTTTCCAGTACCTTCTTTTCTTCTCCGCTTACGGTTATTTTGACTTTGGGGTTTTCGAGTGTCCAGCTCATGGTCTCGCCCCGATTCAAGGGTTTGTTTATGAGTGGTTCTTGTATAAAAAACTATTTGTCAAGGCATAGGATGTAGTCTATTAGTTCACGGTATTCGTCCTTCATTTTGTTAAGACTAAGTGTTATATCTATGTCTATCTTGTTTCCTCTTTCCTTGTATGTTGTTAGTCCTACCACTATTTTAGGGGGCATTATTGAGTTGTTTAGACTTGTTTCGGTAGGTGCTATTTCTATATGTGCATGGTTCTTATAGAATGATATGGACTTGATCCCCATCTTTATTTTCTTTGCCTTATCAAGTAGTTCTAGTATGATTTTGAAGGTATCTTCTAATGTCTTATCGGATATCTTCTGCTGTATCTCGACCATGACTCTTCCCCGTGAATTTTGGAAAAAAGATTGTTCACCACTCTATCTCGGCTACTATTTCTATTTTTCTCGGTATGTCGTACTGGTCTGGTATTGACATCTCATATACTACTATTTCGCCGTTGTTTTCCAT
>JAMOPC010000421.1 GCA_027064845.1 Desulfurococcales archaeon
GGTTTTCTAACAGGCCACTTTTGCAACATAGTGATATCTTTTCCACTGATCTTAGCAATGGGATCTACAATGGTATAGTCTCCTTCAGGAACTATTTCCTCTATTACTCCATGTTGATCTGGAGGCACCATTATATAATGTTTTACAGTTTCGGTTTCCTCCACGTATCCGAGAACGTCTCCTGGACCTACTTTTTCTCCTTTTCTCACGAGGGGTATGAAGTGCCATTTCTTATCTCTTGGTAGAGGTGCTGCTTTTACTCCTCTTTGTACGAAGAAACCAACTAGTTCTTGTAGAACAGGCAGGGGTCTTTGAATACCATCATATATTGATCCTATAAGCCCTGGCCCAAGCTCTGCTGCTAATGGATATCCTGTACCATATACTGGGTCTCCAACTCTAAGACCCGTGGTGTCTTCGTATACTTGTATGATAGCTTTATCGCCTTCAATACCGATGATTTCGCCTATAAGCCTATCTGAACCAACTTCTACAACTTCATATACTTTTGAGCCACGCATTTTCTCAGCTATGACTAGTGGACCTGAAACACGATATATTGTTCCTCGTGTGCTCAAAATCCTACACCACACATGTTTTACTTAACCTAAAACCATAAACGAATTAATTCAATAAATATACATGTTTTAAAAACTATTTAACCTCAAATTTTAATCCAATATACTTAGTTATCATTTCTTCATAATGTTTCTTAGGATCTATCTTTTCTAGCTCTTTGGGTGAATCAATGATAATTGGAAGAATTTCTCTATGTTCTTCAAGTAGTTTACTTAATTCACTACATTCCTTAATGATCGGTCTTAAAACTATTAATAGTCTATAATCATCTATTTTACCCCGTATATACTCTACAAGTTTTTCACAATTGTTATCAAATACAAAGTAATCTATACCAGCAGCAGCAGCTACTAAGCAAAGATAAGGATCACCAATTAGTAGTGCTTTTTTCATAACTGGAAGACTACTCATAGAGGCCACCATCTATAAACTAGTTCATCAACGATCTCTTTATATATACCAGTATCTATGTAGACAAGTATTGTCCTTAATACGTATGCTTCGCCTAATGAAAGCAGTAGAAGCTTAGTTGCAAGATCTGTTTCTGCATTGATTAATGAACTTGAATATCTTATTCCAACAATAAGGGGTACTATATCTAAGTTACTAGTTGATTTATTGAATCTCATTAAGAAGTTAAGAGTTTCTCCAACGTCTTGTAGTATTTTATTACTTGTTCTGAAATAGTTTATTAAACCTTCAATCGTTTTCTGATCGCATAAGTACTTGTATTCATCCCTACTAAATATAAATAATGATACTGGCTCAATAGGTTCTTTTCGAGTAATGCATTCTCTTAGTAGGTATAAGTCATTGAAAAGACCATAAACAATTAATGAATTATGAGTCATATAGCTCAAGTCCTTTCTATTAGGGAGAAGTTTTAACAATTCCGAATAGCTCACTTTATTAGTATTCATTATTTCCTTTATTTGGAACTTAAGTGTTCTTGGGACAATTTCGTAGAGTGTTT
>JAMOPC010000422.1 GCA_027064845.1 Desulfurococcales archaeon
AAATATAGGAGGAGCACATGTAATAAGAGTAGGACTAAGCCTAAAGGAGGCGGAAACACTAGGTCTGGCACCAACGATCCGGTGTGAGAAAACTATTGACCAGATCAGTTGTATAGTATTAGAAGACAGAACACCTATAGGTTACGAAGCCATAGGCTTTAGTGAACGTATAAGGAATAAAGCATGGCAAGTATACTACGATATCCTTAATAGGTTCTTTTAACACGAATCATCCATAAGTAGATGAACAAGCGTTTTTACAACAGCTTTTCCTTAATCTCTTAACAAGCCTTCTATTAACATGAGATGATCTCAGAGACTTATATTATAAATTATAAAATACTTATGTGATATCATAAACCACTTTACAACAGTATCAGAGGAACCCTATTATTTTACGCTTTCCTTACCCATCTAGATAGGTCAAAAACAGTTATGAGAATTAGTTTTTGGAGCAGAGTCAAATATCTGTCGTGGGCTTAATGACATTATATTCATGCAGATCTCCATATCATTTATAGTTATGTTGTTCCTTTTATTTGCAGTACCCGAGTTAATAGCTCAGCTCGTGAAAGTAACTATTAATCTAGGCTTTTCATAGATTCGGAAGAAACTTAGAAATCTATTATGTAACAAGTTTTTGGGATATTTGAACTTGAGACCTCCGTTTAAGAGTCTGGAGTATTGTTTGAACTAAGAGACATCTGGGACAACATACTATCCAAATATTCTTTCAGCCTTTAATGAAAGAATATTATTCCTCATGTATTATTATGGTAGAAATACTTGTAAAAATTATGATAGGTATTTTAAAGTAAGAAAGTTTTCTCATTATATTAGAATATGTTATTTATTTGAATTCTTGTATATCTTTTTGTGAGGTGGATTTGTTTTGGAGAGGTTCTATGTTTCTATTGCAGCTGTTAGCGAAGAACCTGTTCCGCTACTTAAGGAGAACTCTAAGTGTTTTATAGATAAGCTCATTCCATATAGGGATAGGATAGTTTTTGTTTTGGGAGGCTATTGGGGATTAATGAAGTATATTGCTGATTATGCGTTAGATAGGGGTTTTACGGTAGTTTTTGTTCTTCCTTCTAATCCGCCGACTATGCCTCCGAACACTAGTAATAGTATCATTATACAGACTGACTTAGGTTTTCAGTCGCGGAGCACAATAATGTGTAAAACAGGTAATGTACTCGTAGCTATGGGTGGTAGGATAGGTTCTCTCCTGGAAATCCTCTTAGCTTATGATTATGGTAAGCCGGTTATCGTTGTTAAGTCGGGTTATGAAACAGATAAGATTCCGGAGTGTTTTGGTGAATATATAGATGTTAGAAAAAGGGCTAAAATAATGCTTGTAGAGAATGGTTGTTCAGCGGCGGAGAAAGTGATTAGCATTATGAAAGAGTTTAATAAGTTGAGAGAAGAGATCTATATTTAGTTCTAGACGCTTATTTGAGCAATGTAGTTTTTGTTCCCAATATGTACTCTATACCCATCTCCAGGTATTTCTTCAACAGTGACTTGTTGGTCTTTTCC
>JAMOPC010000423.1 GCA_027064845.1 Desulfurococcales archaeon
AAGCACTAGATTTACTGAGTCTCTAGGTTTGATTCCTAGAATCTTTGCCCATTTCTTTGGTAGCGTGATAGCATAGGATTTTTCTCCTACCTTAATTATTTTTCTAGGCTCCATCCAGGACATAATCATCACCTTTCAATTATTATAATTGTTACGTAAATATATTAATTTTAATGTTATTTTACAAGTCATAATAATTTATTAATAGTGCATGTAGGTACAAACTTATTTTAAAGTACGTAAAGCTATACTGTTCTCACTAATAGAAATCTTAGGCAATTGCTAGTAGTTACTTACAATTCGATAAATACTATTTAATAATATGCATACATGTTAATACATATATGAATTGAAGGCACGAAATATGTGATCATTTTATAATATGGGGGAATTGTGGGTCTTGATCGTTGTAGGGGTTGATGCTGGTGCTACAAAGACAAGTGTTATAGTAATTGACTTGGATGGAAAGAAGATTATTTCTCGAACAAGAGGTGGTCCAGCAAATCCTGCAAGCATTGGGTGGGATATGGCTATTAAAACAATAGTCGATACTATTAGGTCGGCTCTTTCGAGCACTAATGAAAAACCAAGGATTATAGCTTTATCTGTAGCTTATACTGGTTGGGGCAAGTATTTATCCAAATATAGGGAAGCGTTGTTAAAAGCATTTCCAAGTACAGAAATCGCCGTCTTACCTGATGATCTCGCTGTTCTTACGACATGCTATCCTGGCGGAGAAGGATTGGCATGTATTATGGGTACTGGAAGCCATTGTGTCGGTCTATATCATGGTAAAACAGTTCGTGTGGGTGGCTGGGGTCATTTATTGAATGATGAACTCGGAGCGTATAGGATTGGAAGAGACGCCATAGTAGAAATCCTAAAATGCATAGACGGAAGATCTACGACGTGCTCCAGCTTATATAATTCATTCCTTCAATATATAGGTGTAGATGATATATATGATGCTATTGATAAAATATACTCTAATCCTAGCTTATCAAAAACAATTATTGCTGGTTTTGCCAGAGAAGTAATAAAAGCAGCTAGAAACAATGACCCTATAGCGTTAAGAATTCTTGAAAACTTGTATAATGATTTCCGTGAACATATTATTGCGTTAATTAATCGTTTATCCATGAAGGATGCTTCGATCAATGTATGTATTTATGGCGGATTATTTAGAGGGGCAAAAGATATTCTAGCTAAGTATTTAGCAAAGCCTGTTAATGATGGGATCGGAATAAATATTATTGAGCCAAAAATGTGTGTAGAATGTGGCGTTATAGTTTATGCTTTAACCAAGATTCTCGGATATGACCTAGAGGAGGTACTCAATAGTATTCCTGAAGAATGTTATTATACTTAAAAACGTTTGACTTTGATCTTGAATTTTCTCTGTAATGTATAAGGCCCGTTTCTTTTCTCAGCTAATATTTTATTATATTCTATTTCCTCGTCGAGCATAACTGTTATGATACGCCATTTGTTGTTTCTCAAATAAACTTTGTCTCCATTTATCCTTATACCATGGAGTTG
>JAMOPC010000424.1 GCA_027064845.1 Desulfurococcales archaeon
GAAAAGTCTGTCCTTAAGCATAGCATTACTTTTTAGAGACTTAACAACTTCTTCAACACACTTCTCATCACAATTCTCTAGAAGAAGCAGTATAAAGCCACGATCCCCTCGAGGAATGTCTAGTACATTTACTTTTAATATATTTATACCCTTCTCTGAAATTGTCCTCGTTATCTCAGCTAATACACCAGGTTTATTAGCTGCATTTACTACTATAGCACTAAGAGGCTTATCCTCATTATAAAACATTGTATCAACATATATATCAGGAAGATCCTTCCTTTGCTCCCTAAAGTCTCGACGTAATTTACTAATGAAAATTCTAAACATAACTATTAACACCTAGGTGAACTATAAAATTAGTTTCTATTCCGCAAATTTAAATATATTAGGTTAGGAATAAAAGAATTCATGATAAAATAATTGTTTTCTTCACAAGAAAAAATTTATAATTGCAAGCACTCAACCAGATAAACCTACTTAGTTGACTCAACTATAACTCTATAGGGAAGATTTAGATCAAGCATAGACATTATTACTCCAACATTACTATTCAATACTTCTTTAAGCTTCTTATGATCACATTTACTAAATAAACTCTTCTTCTTAACAATCACTCTCACAGTAATAACGCCTTTACTGATCGTGACCTTCGTATCAACGGGTTTACAACCATAAAGCGGTGCCAGCTCACTAATCTCTTCTTTAACCTGATCAATGAATTCCTTCAATTTTCTTGCAAACTCGAGAATTATTGGTTTTTCTTCCCTCTTCTTAATAGTTCTGATAACGGTAGCTTTTTTCTCTATAGCAGCTTTTCTCTCAGTAACTTCGGTCTTCTCTATCCCTTGCCTATAGATTTTCCTTGGAGTCTCCATTGTTTTATCTATTTCTTCACTAATGGGTTGTATCTCAAAGATTTTGAAAGTAAGGGGTTTTTCTTTAGAAATCATTAGTAATGTTGCTAAAGGCTTTAAACCTACAATCCTCTCTCCTTTCTCGGGATCACTCATTACTGAAGACACTATCTTTCCTTTATCAACGTATACGACAAATCTTTTATGATCAATTTCTGTTGTGAAAAGCACTTCTTTATCCTTAGCATATTCATGGATTTTTAGGAGATCGTCAAACCGCATATTCATTATTTTAGAGAATCTACTTCTCATCAATAATTGGGCTTCATAAGTAATATCATTTAGAATATTCATTCTCTTAGTATCAATCGGCATCGACGCCAATAATTCGTATATTTCTTTCTCCTCAGCAGTCAATGCTGTATTACTCCTATACTTGAGTTTTATCAATAAATAATTATGTTACAACTTATGTATTAGACTTATACTTTTAAAATAAACAATTACCTATATATTTAGTCTGCCTAAATTGAAATATATTGGTTAAACTTTTAAAACTGTCGCAGCAATACTCTTTATTTCATTATATAAGTTCTTTACATCTTTTCTAAACAAATCCATGAGCTCTACACGTACAAACACAATAAAAACTACTTTTTCTCCATAATCGCTTTTCTGAAG
>JAMOPC010000425.1 GCA_027064845.1 Desulfurococcales archaeon
TAAACTGGTACGAGAGAAGAAAACTCTACAGCCAGCAGAAGGGAACTATTAGGAGAGGAATAGGCATAGCCCTAATGTACCACGGCAACAGTATAGGTGCTGAAGGAGCAGACTTCTCATCAGCAACTATAATCATACAGAGAGATGGAAGCATCATATTCAGAACAGGACTAACAGACTTTGGACAGGGAGCCATACAGGGACTAGTAAACATCATAGCCGAAACACTAGGAGTACCGCCGAGCTACATCAAGGTAGAATGGCCAGACACAGCATCAACACCAGATGCTGGACCAACAGTAGCATCAAGATCAACCGTAATGGGTGGAAACGCTGCACTAGTAGCAGCATATAAACTAAGACAAAGACTAAACATGTTAGCAGCAGAGCTTCTAGGATGTGATCCGGACGATATAGTAATTGATGCACCAGATGTCTATTGTAAGAGCGATCCAAAGCTCAAGATCACATGGCAGGAGCTGGTTGAACAATCGTTCTGGAAAGGAGTACCACTACAAGAGTTCGGATATTTCCGTGCACCACCAGCTGAGTGGGACGAAGAAACAGGTCAGGGAGCACCATATATGCACTACACGTTTGGCGCAGTCATAAGTGATGTAGAAGTTGATCTGGAGACAGGCGTTGTACGCGTAAGAGAAGCCGTTACAGCATACGATATAGGAAGAGTAATTAATAGAGTAGGAGCAGAACATCACGCTGTAGGCGGATACATACAAGGAATGGGATATGCCTTAATGGAAGACCTATATTATGCACCAGACGGCAGAGTCTATAACACCAATCTGTCAACATACCACATACCAACCGGATTAGACATACCAGAGAAGATCAAGTCGATATGGGTAGAAGCAGGATTCCGCAGAGGCCCATATGGAGCAAAAGGACTTGGAGAACCATCAATAGTAGCAATAGCACCAAGCATAGCGAATGCAGTAGCACACGCTCTTGGAAGCAAAGAAGCAAACAGAGACATCAACAGAATACCATTAACACCAGACTACGTATACAGTGTAATAAAGAAACATGGTTTATTAAAGAAATAACCAAACCATCTTTTTTCTACTTCTCTTTCTATTCCTTTTAATACTATAATATTATTTTTGATTGGAATACTTGTTCTCGATAGGCATACATGGTCTAGTCGCTACTATGTCGACACCAAGACCCAAGACATTCCTAACAATAATATCTCCAATACGTATAGGTGGCTTTACCTTAATTCCTGCAAGATACCTTGATATTTCTAACAATTTATCCTTCGGAACAGGTCCAGATGTTTTTACAGATACAACAGGCAAGTCACCATTCTCACACCTAACTATAGTCATTAAGACTCGTTTCGGGCTACAAACTTCTTGTTCAGCATACTTCTTACCCATAGGACAAGAATATCCTTCAACACCAATTATTTTACCATCAATAAGTCTGACTCTAATCTCGCATCCTCTAGGACAAATTATGCATATAACTTTCTTCTCAACATAACTCTTCATTCCTCCACAGCCTCCACAAC